>VFJW01000032.1 GCA_009885845.1 Geobacter sp. | reverse complement strand
AACGAAAATCTCAACCTGTTACTACTCAACCTCAATCTGTGAGAGCAGCGAACGAAAATCTCAACCTGTTACTACTCAACCTCAATCTGTGAGAGCAGCGAACGAAAATCTCAACCTGTTACTACTCAACCTTAGCCTGTGAGCGTAGCTCACGAAAACCTAAATCTTGTGCTGTAGCCCGTTTCTCGGCCTACAGCACTGGCCACTCGCCGCCGTCAACGACGACAGTCGGAAGCCCCATCGGCCCCAATACGTCGAGGAACAGCTCCGGATCGAACTGCTCCATATTGTACACCCCGGCACCTCGCCATTTGTCCGTCAGCATCATGATGGCACCGACCACAGCAGGAACGCCGGTGGTGTAGCTGATGGCCTGGGATTGAACTTCCCTGAAGCAGGCTTCATGGTCGCAGATGTTGTAAATATAGACCTGCTTGCGTTTGCCATCCTTTATTCCGCGGGCGATGACACCAATGCAGGTCTTACCCTTCGTCAGCGGTCCCAGTGAGCCGGGATCAGGAAGCAGCGCTTTCAGGAACTGGATCGGCACAATCTTCTGGCCGTTATATTCGACTTCGTCGATGCGGGTCATGCCGACGTTCTGCAGCACTTCCAGATGTTTAAGATAATTATCAGAAAAGGTCATCCAGAACTGTGCCTTTTTGATGGTCGGGATATGCTTGACCAGAGATTCCATCTCTTCGTGGTAGAGACGGTAGACGTTCATCGGGCCGATCCCTTCCGGAAAATCAAAGGAGTGTTTCGTCGTGAGTGGCGGACTTTCAATCCACTGACCATTTTCCCAGTGACGGCAGGTAGCGGTTACTTCGCGGATGTTGATTTCCGGGTTGAAGTTGGTGGCAAACGGCTGGCCATGGCTGCCGGCATTGGCATCAATGATGTCGAGCTCTTCCACCACGTCCAGATACTTTTTTGCCGCAAGCGCGGTGTAGACGTTGGTAACGCCGGGATCAAAACCGGAACCGAGCAGCGCCATCAATCCCTTTTCCCGGAAACGCTCCTGATAGTCCCACTGCCAGGAATATTCGAACTTTGCCGTATCAAGAGGCTCATAGTTGGCGGTGTCGAGATAGTCAACGCCGGTTTCCAGGCAGGCATCCATGATGTGGAGATCCTGATAGGGAAGTGCTACGTTGATCACCAGTTTCGGTTGCACCTGTCTGATCAACGCCACCAGCTCCGGGACGTTGTCGGCATCAACCTGTGCGGTTGAGATGCTTCCTCCCAACTGGGCGGCGATGATGTCGCACTTCGATTTCGTTCGCGAAGCCAGAGTAATCCCGCTGAAAATGTCACGCCTCTGGGCGCATTTGTGTGTAACAACCTGGCCGACGCCGCCGGCACCGATGATAAGGACGTTGCTCATACTGATTATTCCCCCAGATAGGTATATCCCAATAGTGTTCTATCCAGCAGTTCGATAAAGTGGCTGCTCTCTTCAATGGATATTTTCTTCATAACAACGCTCTTCTCGAGATTATCCCTGACGCGTTTCAGAATCTCCGGTCCTTTGTATTGAACGTATTTCAATGTTTCCCAGGTAGCATCGCCGTTGATGACGGTGTCAATCATGTAGCCCGTTTTTTTGTTGAACGTGATATGGACAGCGTTGGTATCGCCGAACAGGTTGTGCAGATCACCCAAAATTTCCTGATAGGCGCCGATCAGGAAGAAACCGATGAAATAATCTTCGTCCTTGCGAATCTTGTGCAGCGGCAGGTATTTGGTCCGCCCCTGTTCGCCGACGAAGCTGGTGATTTCGCCGTCAGAATCGCAGGTTATGTCGGCGATCGAGGCCATGATATCCGGTTTGTGGTTGAGTCGCTGCAGCGGCACGATTGGAAAGAGCTGGTCAATGGCCCAGGAGTCGGGGATCGACTGGAACAGTGAAAAATTTGCGAAATAGGTCTGTCTCATGGAAAGCTGGAAATTTTGCAGCTCTTCCGGAATAGGCTTGATCTTTTCGACGATGCTGTTGATTTTTTTGATGATTTTTGAGTAGAGCCATTCGGCAATAGCCCGGTCATTAAGCGTCAGATAGCCCAGATTGAAGAGGCTGACCGCTTCGTTAATCAACTGCAGTGTGTCGTGATAGTCCTCTCTCAGGGAATAGCGGTCGATACTCTTGTAGATGTCCTGAAGTTTTCTGACGGTGGGAACAATTTTTTCCGATTCAGCAAGAATCTCCTCAAAATCAGGCATCAGATGCTGGGTATTGGTATTGAGGACATTGGTGACCAGCACCGAGTAATGAGCAACGGTTGCCCGCCCCGACTCGGATATGATATTGGGGCATTCTACGCCTGCTTCATCACAGATGTTCTTGATCTGGTAGATGACATCGTTGGCATACTCTTCGATGGTATAATTAACGCTGGAAAAATAACTTGACTTGGAACCGTCATAATCGACACCCAGGCCTCCGCCGATATCAAGAAATTCGATGCCGACCCCCAGTTTCCTCATCTCTGTGTAGACCCGTGCAACTTCAATTAAAGCAGTTTTGATCTTGTCGATTTTCGTGATCTGGCTGCCGATATGAGAATGCAGAAGTTTCACTGAATCCAGCATTCCATGATCTTCCAGCATCCGGATAGCGGCGATGATTTCCGACATGCGCAGACCGAATTTTGCATCCTCACCACCGGAAGTGGCCCATTTACCGGTGCCCTTGGAGGAAAGTTTGACGCGGATTCCGAGCTTGGGGGTTATGCCGGTCTTTTTGGAGATCTGGATGATTTTTTCCAGCTCAAACAGCTTCTCGACTACCAGCGTAATGTCGAAACCGACTCTGGTAGCATACAGCACCGTCTCGATGTATTCGGCGTCCTTGTAGCCGTTGCAGATGATCGGCAGGTTGTTGCCGCTGGAGATCGAAATCCCCGCCACCAGTTCAGGTTTTGAGCCGACTTCAAGGCCGATATTATAGCGTTTGCCGTACGCGGCGATGGCTTCCACCACCTGCCGTTGCTGATTGACCTTGATCGGATAGAAGGTCTGATATTTTGCGGGATAATCATTTTCCTGAATGGCATTTTTAAAGACCCGGTTGATTGAAGCGATACGACCTTGCAGCACATCCATGAAGCGGAGCAGGATGGGGGGCTTTATTTTACGTTTGATCAGATCGTCTACGAGTTCACGGAGATCAATTGAATGCTTTGAATTTGAGGAAGGGTGAACGCAGATGTTCCCCTTCTTGTTTATAGAGAAGAGATCAGCGCCCCAGTTGTCAATATTGTAAATCTTGGCAGATTCACTGATAGACCATTTTTCCATGATCGCTCCCCATCTTCCGGTCAGTCTCGTTTACACAAACTTCTTTATTTATTGCATACTATGCATAAAGTCAAATTTTATTCGTTTTTTGACCGGAAATTGCGGGTCGGGAGTTGCGGCACACTTCGCCTTGAATACACATTGAGCGGAATGTCTGTCTTGACTTTGCCGGAGGGAATGATTACCTTCGAACTATTCCGATTTCCCGGCACGCTATCTACCCATTCAGGTGTCCGTATGACGCATTTTTCAGGCAGAAAACCGTTTACGCAGGAAATATTCGATCGCCATATCGGCGAGATGCGCAGTCTGCTGCAGGCCCTTGAGTTACGGGATTCATTTGAAGATAATGAAACCAGGCCGAAGATGGATATGTATGAAACATGTCAGGATATAATCATTGAATTTGACCTGCCCGGTTTCAACCTTGATGCGATTTCTTTGAAAATGAACGGGATGTCGCTGATTCTTGATGCATGCAAACCGAAAGAGCAGAGTGAAGGTTCGTTTTTATGCGTTGAACGGAATCATGGCCGTTTTCACCACACCGTTCATATTCCCGGCAATGTCGAACCCGCTCAGATCCGGGCGGAATACCGGCGAGGGGTGCTGCGGGTGATCTGCCCAAAAATCAGCGTGCGGCAGATCCCGATTAAGGAGCTGTAAACGTTGTCCCTCATATTCATGTACAGATCCAAAGGAGATTCAGATTGATAGAGATAGAAAACGAGATTGAACAAAATTCGGAAGATCTGAAGATTCCTGAAATACTGCCGCTGCTTCCGATTCGGGATGTGGTGGTGTACCCGTTTATGATCATACCGCTCTTTGTCGGCCGGGAGATGTCAGTCAAAGCGGTGGATAGTGCCCTTGCCGGTGATCGTATGATACTGCTTGCCACTCAGCATGACATTGGTGATGAGGATCCTCCTGCGGATAAAATCTACGAAGTCGGCACCGTAGCCATGATCATGCGGATGCTCAAACTGCCGGACGGCCGGGTTAAAATCCTTGTTCAAGGCCTGGCCAAGGCGCGTATCACGGAGTATATATCTGACAAGCCGTTCTACACGGTGCGAACCGAGCGGCAGTATGATACGGCGGTTGTTGATGTATCGCTGGAGATCGAGGCGCTGACCCGCACCGTGCGTGAACAGTTAACCAAAGTTATGGAACTCGGCAAGCAGGTCTCGCCCGAGGTGATGGTCATTCTGGAGAATGTTCAGGACCCCGGCAGTATGGCTGATCTGGTTTCCAGTAATCTTGGTTTGAAAGTAGCCGATGCCCAGACCCTGCTTGAAATAAACGATCCGATCATTCGTCTGACGAAGGTTAATGAGTTTCTGAACCGTGAGGTGGAGCTCCTGAGTGTGCAGGCCAAGATCCAGAACGCTGCCCGCGAGGAGATGGGTAAAAACCATAAGGAATATTACCTGCGTGAGCAGATGAAGGCGATTCAGAGCGAACTGGGTGATAACGAAGGGAAAGAGGAGCTGGCTGAAATCAGGAAGGAGATTGAGGCGGCAAAAATGCCTGCCCCGGTTTTGAAGGAAGCGCTCAAGCAGTTGGGCCGCCTGGAAAATATGCACCCGGACGGCGGTGAAGCCAGCATTGTCAGGACGTATCTCGACTGGATGATTGAGCTCCCCTGGAGCAAGTCAACTCGCGACAGTCTGGATATTCTTCGGGCTAAAAACATTCTTGATGATGACCATTTTTACCTGGAGAAAATCAAGGAGCGGATTCTTGAATTTCTGGCGGTACGAAAACTGAAGAAAAAAATGAAAGGGCCGATTCTCTGTTTCGTCGGTCCTCCCGGTGTGGGGAAAACATCTCTTGGAAAATCCATCGCCCGGGCCATGAATCGTAAATTTGTCCGCATTTCTCTCGGCGGGGTACGCGATGAGGCCGAGATCCGCGGGCATCGTCGCACCTATATCGGTGCTCTGCCGGGGAGAATTCTGCAGGGGCTGAAGCAGGCAGGGGCGAATAATCCCGTATTCATGCTGGACGAGTTGGATAAGCTGGGCTATGACTACAAGGGCGACCCTTCATCGGCACTCCTCGAGGTTCTTGACCCTGAGCAGAATCACTCGTTCTCCGATCATTATATCAACCAGCCGTTTGATCTCTCCAACGTGATGTTCGTGGCGACCGCCAACCAGATGGATCCTATTCCGTCGGCTCTGCGTGACCGGATGGAGGTCATTAATCTGGCCGGGTACACGGAAGAGGAAAAGCTGGAAATCGCCAAACGCTACCTGGTTCCGCGACAGATCAAGGAAAACGGACTTAAGCCCAAGCATATCAGCTTTGACGACGAATCTATCAGTGAGATCGTTTCCAAATATACCCGCGAAGCTGGTCTGAGAAATCTGGAGCGGGAAATCGGCAAGATCTGTCGCAAGATTGCCCGGAAAGTTGCTGAAGGAAATACACGTGCCGTCAAGGTGACTGCGAAGGTTCTGCACACGTATCTGGGGGCCCCGAAATACATACGGGAAGAAGAGCTCGACCGGAACGAGATCGGGGTTGTGAACGGTCTTGCCTGGACACCGGTGGGAGGAGAGGTCCTTCATATTGAAGCCAGCTTGATGGCCGGTAAGCCTGCTCTGACGTTGACCGGACAGCTGGGGGACGTCATGAAGGAGTCGGTGCAGGCTGCCCATTCCTACATTCGAGCTCATGCCGGGGCGCTGCATCTGAAACCGGAGATTTTTCAGGATAACGAAATTCATGTCCATGTCCCGGCTGGCGGCATCCCCAAGGACGGTCCTTCGGCAGGAGTTGCCATGACCGTGGCACTGGTGTCGATCCTTTGTCACATTCCGGTTAAAAAGGATGTGGCGATGACCGGTGAGGTAACTCTCCGTGGCAGGGTACTTCCGATTGGGGGGCTTAAGGAAAAAATTCTGGCAGCGGTCAGGTCCCGGATGCGATTGGTTATCATCCCCGAACAGAACAAAAAAGATCTGGAGGATATTCCTGCGACGATCTTGAAAAAAGTTAAAATTATAGCGGTTTCTGACGTTGAGGAAGCACTCAGGCTCGCTTTGGAGAAGTATCCGCCGCCAGCGCCGATTGCTGAGGGGAAAAAACCGGGAAAGAGCCTTCCGAAAGCACCGGTTGCCGGGCGCAAGGTTCGTTCAGGAGCGGGGGCGTCAGTCTGATCCGGGTCCAAAAACACTTGAAACACGGAGACACGGAGTAAAATCAGAGTGTTACTTGTAATATACGTAGCTTTATGACTCACCCAAATGGTATTTTTGTTTTATACATTAAGCCTTTGATCTCTCTGTGTTCTCTGTGTCTCCGTGTTATTGAGCTGCCGGTTTTAGGTTTATTTGTTTCTGAGGTGATTCATGCTGAAAGATATCATCTACGCTGCCTCATGGTTAATTAATCCCGATGCCCCGCCGGTTGCCGGCGGGGCATTGCTCGTTCGGGACGGCAGAATTGTTGAAACCGGTACTCTGAGTGATCTCCGCCGCCGCAGTTCCGCGCCGGTGGTTGATTACCCCGGTTCCGTCATTCTCCCAGGGTTTGTCAACGCCCACACGCATCTTGAATTGACCCACTTCCCCTCCTGGCTGCACAACTCTTCAGTTGATTATGCGCCGCGTCGTTTTACCGACTGGATCATCCAGTTGATTAAAATCAAGCGCAGTCTGGCAGCCGAGGCCTATCCTCATTCGATTCAGGAGGGGGTGCGAATGTGTCTGGAGTCAGGAACTACGGCAATCGGCGAGGTCGTCTCCAACCCGTCACTGGCCGGTCTATATTACCAATCTCCGCTGGCCGGCAGACTCTATTTCGAACTGCTCGGCCAGGAGCCGGATCATTTTACCGGCACGCTTGCTGCTGCAACGGCTGCAGCTGTGCAAGATGATGCTGTGCAAACACTGCGGACCGGCTTTTCTCCTCATTCACTCTATACGATTGCGCATACGCATCTCCCTGTCATACGTGATGCCTCTGCATTACATGCTCTCCCGCTTGCCATTCACCTCTCTGAGTCCCGGGCTGAAGCTGATTTTGTTTTTGACGGAACCGGTGATTTCGCTTCTGATTTTTATCCGTATGTCGGCTGGGAGCGTTTTCTCGGGACACCTGCCCGCTGCAGTTCAACGGAACTGCTTGATCGCGCCGGCCTGCTGACGTCGACCACGCTGACGGTGCATTGTGTGCATGTTTCGGGTGCCGACGCCCGCATAATCAAATCGCGTGGTGCTCATATCGCGCTCTGCCCCCGGAGCAATGAAATTCTCGATGTCGGGCGGGCACCGGTCAGGCTGTTTAAACAATTGGGTATACCATTGGCGCTTGGCACCGATTCGCTGGCCAGCAACAATTCACTTTCGCTTTGGGACGAACTGCGTTTTGCTCTGGAAACATTTCCGGAAGACCTGACAGAGCGGGATCTGCTGCGTATGGTTACCGTTGGCGGTGCGGAGGCTCTTGGTGTCCCGGCGGTCTGTGGCTCTCTTGAAGCAGGAAAACGGGCGGATTTTCAGGTGATCGGACCGTGCGACGGGGGCGAAAGCAGGTTACTCGAGAGGGTTATGCGGGAAGGGACGCTACAGGAAGTCTATGCCGGCGGGGTGCGTTACGCAGGGACGGCCTAATTCCAATTCCAGATCAAAGCGCCCTCTTCGTTGGCTCGTCTTCGGCTCCTCAACATACTGGCTGTATGCCTTCGTCGCCTCAATCCTCGCCACCTTGATTTCATCTTTGATTTGAAATTGGCATAAACCCGATTTCTGCCGTAGTATGCGCCATCATTCCTTAATCGTACCAGTACCTTCCAAAACCCTCTTCAGCACCTCCCGCAACTGATCAAAACTATACGGCTTGCTCAGAAATCCAGCAGCTTCTCCCGTAACAAACCGTGAAGTAACGAGAGAGTCACCAAAGCCGCTGGAGATAATAATCGGCAGTTCAGGAGCACGTTCTTTTAATTTTCTGAACAGTTCATACCCGTCCATGACCGACATACCGATGTCAGTTATTACCAGAGAAATATTGTCAGAGTTTTTCTCGTAGAACTCCAGTGCTTCCCTGCCGTTGGCTGCTTCCATTACGGAGAATCCAAGTGCCTGTATAAGAGCTTTGGCAACCATACTAAGCTGCGGCTCATCCTCAACCAGCAGTACTGTTCCGCTCCCCTGCCATGGCATCACTGAAACATGCGGCAGTAAGTCTCCGGCTGGTTCGCTGCCCTGAACTGGTAGATACACCTTGAAGGTTGTCCCGAAGCCTTGTTGACTGGTAAGTTGCAACACTCCATTATGTGCTTTGATTATGCCGAGTACTGCCGACATGCCTAATCCACGCCCGGTAAACTTGGTCGTATAGAACGGCTCAAATATCCGCTGTTTAGTACCTTCATCCATTCCGCAGCCATTATCAGTAACGTTCAGGCTGATATAGGAACCGGGTGTAATAACTTTTCCGAGATAATCCTTTTCACTCGGCTCAGCCTCAATCCTTGCAATGGCCAGTGTCATAGTAATATGCCCCTGCTCTGTGCCGATGGCCTCCGAAGCATTGATAATCAAATTCATGACGACTTGCCTGATCTGGCTTGCATCCGCTTTGATGGAAGGAATGTCTTCTGAAAGATCAAGTGTGATGGTGACATTCTGATTTATGGTCGCTTTAAGCATCTTGACCATTTCCTCTACGAGCGTCTTTATATTGAATTTTGTCGGGTTTGGCTGGGCCTTTCCCGCATATATCAGCATTTGGCGGCACAGATCAGCAGCACGTTGTGCCGCAACTTCTATCTCCGGTACAAGCTCTGCCGCCATTGTCGGTCGTTGCTGCAATAAGGAACAATTGCATATTATTATCGTCAGGATGTTGTTGAAGTCGTGTGCAATGCCGCCAGCCAGAACACCCAGGCTTTCCAGCTTATGGGCCTGCTGGAATTGCTGTTCGAGAGTCTGTTTCTCTTCTTCGGCTTTCTTGCGCTCGGTGATATCCCTTGCTACGTGAACGCAGGCTGTTATCTGACCTTCGGTGTCATACAGTGGCACCACCAAGATATCGAAGGAGCCGTTCAACCGTTTTTCGTCAATTTCTTTATTATGCACCAGGCCATCCTGCATCATGCTGACATGCGGACAAAAAACCGGTGGATCTGACATGCCGTGCATCACTTCGTGACATTTTAGCCCAATCATTTCTTCCGGTGCATGGCCACAACGTTCAGCCATAGCTTTGTTCACTCGTGTGATGGTGTGATTGGTATCAATGATTGAAATCAGGTCTGGAACGGCATCAAAGGTCCGCTCCCAATCCTTTTTTGCAGTAATAATAGCTTCATCTACCTGTTTGCGTTCGGTCAGTTCAACTACCAACTGCGCGTTGAGGCGACTGAGCCGGGCCTGAGTGATGGCGTTGGCGATGCGCTCTACAAGCTGGTTGAGATAGCCCTCGCGTTTGATGAGGTAATCGGCCGCGCCCAGCTTCAAGGCGGCCAGGGCTGTCGCTTCGTCGCCGCTGCCTGAAATCAGAATGCAGGGAGGTAAATGGGGCACGCGGTATTTGGCCTCGCTAAAAAAATCCAGACCGTTCTGATCAGGCATCCGAAGGTCGATCAGCACCAGGTCATACGCATGCGGCAGGCTCAAACGCGCCAGCGCATCGGCACAGGTGTGAGCGACGTCCACGGTGAAATTCGGCGCGGCTTCGGCGAAATGCCGCAAGGTCAGGTCAATGTCCATCGGCAGATGCTCGACATAGAGAATGCGCTGCGGTGCATTGCTGGCGGGCAGGCCCTGGGATAGCTTGTTACGGTGTTCGGCCAGCACATCGTGCAACAACTCCGGGAGGGTTTCCAGGTAGTTTCCGTGCTTGGGCACATAGTGGGCGGCGCCCAGAGACAGCAGGCGCACTACCAGCGCTTCGTCGCCTACACCTGTCACAATCACCACCGGCAGGCCGGGGACCTGGCGGAGCAGCGCAGGGAGCAGCGTCACGCTTTCGGTGTCAGGCAGGCGATGGTCGAGCAGCAACAGATCGGGTGGGCTGAGCTGAATTTGTTCCAGACAGGCCGCACCGGTGGATACAATCTGTAGTTCAAACTCCGGCGCGTGCTCGGCGAAACAGGCGCGGGTCATATCTGCGTCCTGGGGGTTATCCTCGGCATAGAGAAGCCGCAGAGTTGGTTTCATGGGTGCCTCCGTTTTGGCTCGGAAAAGGGGGGTTGATTGATCAACAGCCAGTAGGCCTTGATCTGCTTCACCACGTCGGCGAACGCAGCGAAGTTTACCGGTTTGACGATGTAGGAGTTGACGCCCAGCTCGTAGGCGCGGGAAATATCGGCGCTCTCGCCCGATGTGGTCAGGACAATTAAGGGGATCTGTTTCCAGACCGGATGCTGCCGGGCCTGACGCAGGACGTCCAGGCCGTCCACCTTGGGCAAACCCAGATCCAGCAGCACAACAATGGGCAACTGCCGATCCTCCGCTGCCGCGTGGTCGTGCATGAAGGCCAACGCTTCCTCGCCGTCGCGGCAGATTACCACGGGGTTGGCGATTTTGTTTTCCTCGAAGCTTTGCAGCGCGAAGTCGATATCCATGGGGTTGTCCTCCACCAGCAGGATCGGGCGGGTCAGGGACAGAAAATGACTGGCTTCAGGTTCAGTATTCATGAGGGTAACTCCTCGATCCCGGTTTCTGGTTTGGGTAACTCTACATGGAAGGTGGCTCCCTGGCCGGGTTGCGACTCAGCCCGGATCGTGCCTCCAAGTTTGTCGAGCACCTTCTTGACGATGGCCAGACCGGCCCCGGTGCCCTCGAAATCCTCCGCACGCACCAGGCGATTGAAGAGGCCGAAGATGCGGTCGTGGTATTGCATGTCGAAGCCGATGCCGTTGTCTGTGACGACAATCCGCCAGGTGTGGGCCAGCTCCTCTGCCCGGACAGTGAGGCGCGGCGGGCGGGCGTGGCGGCTGTATTTAAGGGCATTGTCAATCAGGTTGCTCAGCACCTGCGTCAGCCCCGGCGCCCAGGTACAGAGTGTGGTGAAGGGGATATCCACCGTCACTTCGGTCTGCTGCTCGGAGATGACCAGCCTGAAGTTATTCAGAATAGCATCAACCTGCCAGCGGAGATCCACCTCAGTGAGCACGGGCGTCTCGGCGTCCATGCGCGAATAGTGCAACAGGTCATCGATGAGGTGATCGAGGTTGCGCGTGGCGGTGAGTATCTGGGTCATGCAGAACCGGGCGCGTTCGCCCAGACCAGCCTTGTGCTTTCGCTCCAGCTCCTCGGCGTAACCGCTGATGCCGCGCAAGGGCGCCTTCAGGTCGTGCGACACCGCGTAGGCAAAACCCTTGAGATCTTCGTTGCGTGCCCGCAGCGTCTGCTCGGCTGCCTGGAGCAGTTCGGTTTTATTTTCCAGCTCGGTATAAAGCGCAACCATGCCGGTATTTGTTTCGGTCAGCTCGAGATTGATGCCGCTCAACTCTTCGTCGCGCTGGCGGAGCTGGCCGAGGGCGGCGAGCAATTCCTGGTTTTGCGTGCGGATTTCTTCCATTGGCGATTCGCTATGGATGGCGGCCAGAGCTTCCGCAATGCGCCGCAACACTGCAGGTGTAACCGGAGGTGCGGTCAGCGGGAGTGATTTGCCAAGTGTGACGGTGGTGCCCTGGCCCGGCTTGGTGTCGATCTGGAAATACTCCAGCAGCCGCCGGCTGCCGATGATGCCCAGCCCCATGCCGGTGCGTGAGGTGTAGCGCCCTTCGAGGATGGTGTCGAGATTGGCAATGCCCGGCCCGTGGTCGCGCACGGCAATGGTGAAGCGTGGCGCGAGATCCGTTCCCTCAAGCATAAACTCCACCTCGCCCCCCTGGCCGTATTGCTGTGCGTTGCGTGCGATTTCCGAAACGGCGGTGCTGAAGCGGGTCTGGTCCTGGCGGTCAAAGCCCAACTGTTCGGCGATCAGCCGCGCCCGTTGCCGGGCATGGACGACATCCTGCTCGTAACGGATTTCAACGCGGGCGAGCGGGGTTGTCATAGTCTCCCCCTTTGCACTGATGCCTTGGCGACCAGTATGGTGCTGTCGTCGCGCAGACGCTTGTGATCGCGTAACAGCACTGCGGCAATGAGCGCCGAATCCTTGCGCGCCAGCCCCGGATAATCCGCCAGAGACCATTTCGTGGCCACACCGTCCGAATGCAGCACAAGTAGCCCCCCCTCGGGCCAGTCATATCTGAACTCCTGAATTTTCCGCACGTTGACTCCGGCTGTGCCGTTGTGAGAAACCATGTTGCGGGCGGTTTCCCCGGCGAGAATCAGCCCGGAAATATTACCCACGCCCGCAAAGCGTACAGAGCGCTGGCCGAGTGCCACTTCGGCCACTGCCACCGCCGCGCCGCGACTGCTGCACAAGGCTGCGTGGATGAGTTCAAGCAGCTCCGCCGGGCTGCGCCGCTCATTTTTCTCGAAAATCGCAACTGCAAGGTTGGCGGCAGCGGCAGCATCCGGCCCGTGCCCCAGGCCGTCGACCAGCATCAACAACGTCGTGTCCTGGCTCTGTTTCATCGCCCAGGCGTCACCACACTCTTGTTCGCCGTGAACCGGCAGGCAGACGGCGCCAACGGTCAGCGCGGGCAGAGTTTCCGGCGGCGCGTTGCTCCAGAGTCGGCTCAACAGTGCTGTGCCCTGGCCGGGCGCGGCGTACAGGTCGAACTCCGACGAAAGTCGGCGAATGGCGCCCAATCCGGTGCCGGGGCTGCCGGCGGTCGAGTGACCGTCACGCAGGCTCTCGGCGATGTTGGCGATGCCGGGTCCTTTGTCCCAGCATAATATTTCGAGGCCGACCGCGCCGGCCTCTGACATAGGGCGAAAAACCATGTCACCGCCAGCACCGCCGGTGTGTTTGACGAGATTGGTGGCGAGTTCGGTAACAACGATGGCGGCCTCAGCGGTGCGGGTTTTGGCAAAACCAAGGCTGCGGCAGAGCGCAGTGACCAGCCGCCGCGCTTCGCCAACGTTGCTGGAGTCTTGCATGCAGAGGTGATGTGAGAAATTTATGGGTTTGTTCTCGTTCATTTCCACCTCGTGATACTCACTCGCGTCCCTTTGCCCGGTTCGGACCAGATCTCGAAGTCGTCCACCAGCCGTTTCGACCCGCCCAAGCCCAGGCCCATCCCCTGACCACTGGTGAATCCGTCTGTCATGGCTTGCTCGATGTTGGCAATGCCCGGCCCGTGATCCTCAATCAGCACCCGGATGCCGATGCGGCCACTCTCTTCCAAGAGTTCGAGCTGCGCAGTGCCGCCGCCGGCATAGTCCACGGCGTTGCGCGCCAGCTCGCTGGTAGCCGTCACCATTTTGGTCTGGTCCACCAGGGTGAATCGTTGCTCAACCATCCAGGTTCGCACGGTCTGGCGCACGTGCACGATGTCCTCGCAGGAGCGCAGCGCCAGAGTATTACTTTTCGTGGAATTCATGGCTGTCGATCACGCTGCTTTCATTCAACAGGTTTTGCAGCAGCGCCATCCCTTTGTCCACATTGATTGCGGTGCGGACGTCTGTCAGCACGAGTCCCAGCTCGACAATGGTGATGGCCACGGCTGGCTGCATGCCGACGACGACGGTTTCCGCGCCCAGCGCGCGGGTCATGGCGGCCATGTTCCCCAGCATCCGGCCGATGAACGAGTCCACCATGTCGAGTGCGGAGATATCGATGAGTACGCCTTTGGCCCGCGACACGACCACCTGCGCCGTGAGATCGTCCTGCAGGCTCAGAACCAGGCGGTCATGCATGTCAACTTGGATGCTCACCAGCAGGAACTCGCCTACTTTAAGAATGGGAATGCGTTCCATTTTGCCCCCCTGGTTAAGCGCGCTGCGCCGGCTTGGTGACGGTGCAGCCAATTTGCCGGAAGGCGTAGGACAGGGCGTCGGCGAGGGTGGACTTGGTCACAACATTGCCAAACTCCACCCCCAGATGCACCATCGTCTGGGCGATCTGCGGGCGGATGCCGCTGATGATGCACTCGGCGCCCATCAGCCGCGCTGCATAAACCGTCTTGAGCAGATACTGGGCGACCAGCGTATCCACGGTGGGCACGCCGGTGATGTCCACGATGGCAATGCTGCTGCCGGTTGCGACGATGTTTTGCAGAAGAGTATTCATCATTACGTTGGTGCGGCCACTGTCAAGGGTGCCGATGAGCGGCAAGGCGATGATGCCGTCCCAGAGCTTCACGACCGGCGTGGATAACTCAAGCATGTCTGTTTGCTGGCGCTTGATGACCTCTTCGCGGGTTTTCTGGTAGACCTCTGTGGTGTACAGACCAAGCTTGTCCAGCAGCACGGTGGCACTCCACATCTCCTCGGCCAACGCCGTGGCATCTGTGCCCAGCTCCTGCCGCAGGCGGGTGAAAAGCGGTTGTTTGAGCGAGAAGACGAAGGTGGCGGTTTCCGAAGGCGAAAAGCCCTGGATGGCTCGACTGCGGGAAACGTCACCCAAAAAGTCGCAGCCCGGCTTCCACTCCGGCGTGGTGATGTCGGTGAGATTGCCCATGCGGCAGGCAGGGGTGAAGAGTGCCAGGAACTCGGTCGATTGCCGACGCAGGTCGGCTTCGGAAATCAAGTCCTGTCGCGCCGAGAGGGCGGCCAACTGCTCGCGCAGCCAGTCCTCCAGGATAGGCTGTTCGTGACGGGTGAGAACATCGGCGATGCGATTTGGTGTTGTGGTGGTCATGGTTTTTTCTCCTTTTGTAGAGTAGTTCCTCAGGTACCTTTGTAAAACAAAAAACCGGCGCACGGAAAAGTCCGCAACGCCGGTTTATATGGGCATTAATCAAAATAATTGTTGACAGCAGTATTTGTCAGGAGGAGCTTTATTGTCTGTCTGTCTGTCTGTCTGTCTGTCTGTAATAGATCGTGGTCATCGGTGACCTCTCAAAAAAGGTTATACTATCTGATATATCACTGTTTCAAGGAATAGCAATAAATTATAAAAACAGGGGCGACAGTCTCTAATGACTCTCGTTTTCAGCCTTCACCCGCTTATCCTCCAAAATCAGATTAAACAATTTTTTCACTTGTAACCTGTTAGCTTACAGGTTACAGTAGGAACATGATCAAGAGCTTTCGTCATAAAGGCCTGCAAGGTTTTTTCGAAACCGGTTCCAAAGCCGGGATTCAGCCGAGCCAGGCTTCACGTCTGAGAGTTCAGCTTACCAGGCTTGACGTTTCAATCAACCCGCAGGATATGAACGCACCAGGCTGGAAATTACACCTGCTTTCCGGCAGCCTTGCCAATCACTGGTCTGTAGTTGTAAACGGAAACTGGCGACTGACGTTTACCTTTGAGGACGGTGATGCAGTCCTGGTCGATTATCAGGATTACCATTAATGCACTGGCCTGTTTTCAGGCTTAAAGGAGAAAACCATGGCAGGAATGCATTCCCCCGCACACCCCGGTGAAGTACTGCGCGAATTTTTACCTACCGACATGAGCATTGCGGATGTTGCAGCCCGTTTGGGTGTCTCGCGCCCGCACCTCTCACGATTATTGAACGGCCATACTTCGATGACCGCTGATATGTCCATAAAAATCGGCCTTCTAACCGGGACATCGCCTGAATCGTGGCTTTTCAATCAAGTTAAGTGGGAACTGTGGCGAGCATCACAAAAACCACTGCCGAAAATTGAGCGTTTGCAATTGTCTCTGGCCGCATAAATACGGAAATCTGAACCGGCATCAGTTCTCTGGCCAGATCGACACCTTCAGGTCGGTTTTAACCTCATAACCGTGAAAGCTCAGGACATCTGTGCTCAGATCACTATTTTCGGCGGTGTCTCAAATAACAAGGGCGGATTGTGTGTGCCATAACTGATGTTACTGTTTCAGCGCTTCAGCCTTCACCCGCTTCTCCTCCAGAACCATATCAATCGCCAGCAGAAAAACCCCGACACAGATCAGTGAATCAGCTACGTTGAAGGCCGGCCAGTGGTGGCGATACCAGTGAACATCGAGAAAATCGATTACTTCGCCCAGACGTACCCGGTCGATCAGGTTGCCGATTGCACCGGAAAAAATCATTGCCAGTGACGTATGCGCGAGCTTCTGGTCATCACGCAGCTTGCGAAAAGCGATCAGAATAACCACCGCAGCAAAGATTGAAACAGTGATGAAAAAGGGCAGCCGCCACGAAGCGTCAGAGAGAAAGCTGAAAGCGGCCCCTTTGTTCCTGACGTAGGTGAAGTGAAAGAAGTGTTCGATAATCGGTATCGAGTCAAACAGCTGCATGCTGCGATCAACGGCAATCTTGGTGATCTGGTCGATTATGATGCCAACTGTGGCGATAGCGGCGAACAGGATGTGGCGAGTTTTCATTGATAGATTCCGTTCCCCCGGGGTTTTAAAAACTGTGGATATGGGGGTATGATGGCTGATTTTTCTAGGTGACGGCAATCGTACATTTGGGGCAGATAGTCGGGTGTCCGCTGTCACTGCCCAGCTCTTCACTGTAGTACCAGCAGCGTTCGCATTTCACTCCAGGAGCAGCAGTTACCTGAACTTTCAGCCCTTCCAGCTGTTCTGAACTCCAGTATTCTCCCGCCAGTTCCGCCACCAGGGTAGCTTTAGACACGATAAAAATGCTGTTCAGCTCTGCGGCATATTCCTGCAGGAATGCGTGCAGTTCCGGCGGGGCAGCGATTGCTACGGCGGCGTCCAGTGAATGTCCGATAGTCTTGGCGACCCGGGCCAGTTCCAGAGCCTTTGATACATCGGCGCGCACTTTTATGATGCGCTCCCAGCGGGCTGCCAGAGCATCATCCTTCCATTCGGGATTGCGTAGTGGAAACTCTGCCAGGTGTACGCTTTCCTCGCGCTTCCCCGGCATGAATTGCCAGACTTCGTCGGAGGTGAACGAAAGTACCGGAGCAAGAATGCGCACCAGAGTGTCGAGGATGCGGAACATGACCGTCTGGGCACTCAAGCGCTCAAGAGAAGTTCCCTTGCTGGTGTACATGCGGTCTTTCAGGATATCGAGGTAAAACGAACTCATCTCTGTCGTACAGAAACCGTTGACTTCCTGATAGATGACATGGAATTCAAGTTCCTGATAAGCGGTCAGCACGCGCTCTTTGAGTATTTCAAGCTGATGCAGGGCCCATCGGTCGATTTCCGGCATTTCGGCGAACGGAACCGATTGGGTTGCCGGATCAAAGCAGCTTAAGTTGCCGAGAATGTAGCGGCAGGTGTTGCGGATGCGGCGATATGCTTCCGCAACCCTGGTCAGGATTTCCTGTGATATGCGGGTGTCGTCCTGATAATCCATGGCGGAAACCCAGAGACGGAGGACGTCGGCGCCGAACTTTTTGATGACATCTTCGGGAGCCACGACATTACCCACGGATTTACTCATCTTGCGCCCCTGACCATCCAGCACGAAGCCGTGGGTCAGCACGCTTTTATACGGAGCAACTCCCCGGGTGCCGACGCTTTCCAGCAGCGAGGAGTGGAACCAGCCGCGATGCTGGTCGCTCCCTTCCAGATACATGTCGGCGGGTGAATGCAGGCCGGGATTCGGTTCCAGCACCGCTGCGTGAGAAACCCCGGAATCAAACCAGACGTCCAGGATGTCGTTTTCCTTCTCAAAGGATGTCGCTCCGCATTTCGGACAGACCGATCCGGCGGGGAGCAGTTTTTCGGCGCTCCAGTCGAACCAGACGTCTGAACTCTCCTTTTTGAAGATTTCAGCGACGTGATCCATGATGGTGCCGTCGGCGATATATTCGCCGCAGGCGGTACAGGAAAACGCGGTGATCGGGACACCCCAGGAACGCTGGCGGGAGACGCACCAGTCGGGGCGGTTCTCGATCATGCCGTATATCCTCTCGCGCCCCCATTTTGGTATCCATTGAACCTGGTCGATGGCTTTCAGCGCCTTGTCGCGCAGATCGTTGGCCTTCATACTGATGAACCACTGTTCCGTGGCGCGGAAGATGATCGGTTTTTTACAACGCCAGCAGTGCGGGTAGGAGTGGCTGATCTTCGAGGTTTGCAGCAGTGCATCGACTTCGATCAGTTTGTCTATCACGCTCTGGTTGGCGGGAAAAACCTGCTGGCCCCCGAAAAATTCGACAGTTGCCAGATATTTACCGTGATTATCGACCGGATTATAGATCTCCAGCCCCTCTTTCAATGCTAGCTCATAATCTTCATGGCCATGGCCGGGGGCGGTATGAACGCAGCCGGTACCGGCTTCCAGGGTGACATGCTCACCAAGCAGTACAATTGAATCACGATTATAAAAGGGATGTTTGCAGCGCTTGCGTTCCAGCACTCCCGCCTTGAATGTTGCGATGACGGTTCCGGTCAGTCCGACGGTTGTCAGGAAAGAATCCTTGAGCCCTTCTGCGACGATCAGCACACCCTTTTCAGTTTCAAGAGCAACATAATCGAACTCCGGATGGAGCGCCACGGCAAGGTTGGCAGGGATTGTCCAGGGAGTTGTCGTCCAGATGACGATATAAGTCTTTTTCCCTGCCAGGGCAGGGAGGTCCGCCGACACGTCGTCCTGCAGGGGGAAGCGGACGAAGATGGACGGGGAGGTATGATCGGCATATTCGACCTCGGCTTCTGCGAGCGCCGTTACGCATGAAGAACACCAGTGGACCGGTTTGCGTCCCCGGTAGAGTCCACCGTTGTGGGCGAAACGTGCCAGTTCGGCTGCGGTCAGCCCTTCGTATTCATAGTTCATGGTCAGGTAGGGGTTCTCCCAGTCACCAAGTATGCCGAGTCGTTTGAACTCCTCTTTCTGGATGGCAACGTACTTGGCGGCATAGGTCCGGCATTCGCGGCGCATTTCCAGTTTGCTCATCTGGTGTTTCTTTGACCCCAGATTCTTTTCCACCTGCAGTTCGATCGGCAGGCCGTGGCAGTCCCACCCCGGTACATAGGGGGCATGGAAGCCTTCCATCCGTTTGACTTTAAGGACAATGTCCTTGAGGGTTTTATTGAGAGCATGACCGATGTGGATATTGCCGTTGGCGTAAGGGGGGCCGTCATGCAGCACGTAGAGGGGTTTGCCGCTGCCGTGCGCTTCCAGTTTGGCGTAAAGCCCGCTCTGCTCCCATTTGGCGAGCATTTCCGGCTCACGCTGGTACAGATTGGCTTTCATGGCAAAATCGGTCTGCGGCAGGTTGAGGGTGTCTTTATATTCCATGGGATGCTGTCTCCGTTTCTGATTCGTTAAAACTGAATCAAATTACAGAACTGAAGACGGAATGTCAAGGAAACGGGGCTCAGCAGAACCGGGTATTCACATCGCCGGAAGTTCTTATAAATGGTGAAGTGGCTGGGTGTGACTGAGTCAGCAGTGAGAGAATGGTGTTATGAAGAAATGTGTGCCGTTATTTTGCGTAGAATAGATTGCCGGTGCAGGCATTGGAAATATGAACTTCTTTACAATTCAAAAGTGATGGTTTAGAATTGTATCCATGAAAATAAATCGAATTATTATCAGTGACTTGGCTCGAGAAATCGACAAACCTTTTATCTCCATTCTCATCGGTCCCCGTCAGGTAGGCAAGACTTTTCTCATGCGGCAGCTTCAGGATATCTGTCTGGGGCGAGGCATGAAGGTTGCGTTTCACAATCTGGAGGACCCTGATGACCTGAGGATTTTCGGCAGTACGGAAGAGCAGATCATCAGAGACCTGAAGGAAATGGATGCAGATGTCCTGTTTCTGGATGAGTTCCATTATCTGAAAAACGCCACCCGCATCTTCAAAGTACTGTTCGATTCCGGCATAAAGCTGAAAATATTTGCATCAGGATCATCCTCAATGGAGATACACAAACACCTGAAGGAAAGCCTTGCCGGAAGGTTCCGATTGACGCTGGTGCATCCCCTGTTTGCTTTTGAGATGAGCCAGACTCCTGCTTACTCATTCGAGGAATATCTTCGTTTTGGTGCCATTCCCGGATTGATTCATGAGCAGACGGCGGCGGACAGGATGGCGCTTCTGAAGAACGTCCTCCAGACTTATCTCCTCAAAGATATCAAGTCACTCATCAGGGAAGAAAACATTCGGGCGTTTAACTCTATTCTCTACGGTATCGCCCAGAACCAGGGACAGGTTGTCTCCGTTGCCTCTCTGGCGCGTGATGCGAGGCTTTCTGAGCCTGCCGTAAAACATCATCTGGAACTAATGGCCCAGACGTATGTCTGCTTTCCCCTGGATAGCTATTCCAGGAATCTGGCAAACGAGCTGAAGAAGGTAAAGAAGTACTATCTGTACGATACCGGCATCAGAAACTGCATCTTGAACGACTATTCCCGTCTGGATGATCGTCCGGACAAGGGGTCGATTGTTGAATCCTTTGTGGCGCTCTCGCTGGTCAAGCAGTTAAAGCCGAACATGGAATTAAAATTTTGGAGAACAAGGCAGGGTGATGAGGTGGATTTTATCCTGCTCAAAAACAGGATTCCAGTGCCGGTGGAGGTAAAATGCCAGGTGACCGGTCTAGTTGTTCCAGACGGCATAAGGAAGTTTCTCCAGAAATACCCTGATGCTCCATATGCGATTGTGTTTGCCAAAGATGCCGTGGGAGAAATGGAGTGCTGCAACCGACAGGTGCGTTTCATGGATTGGCGCCTTGCTGAAGATCTGGAGTATTTGCGGAGTGTGGAGTGAGTTGTTATGCCCGGTGAGGCTCTTGATTAGTTTGGTTATTGATGGTGAAGATAAAATGTCAATTTTTGACGTTTCTCGTGAACGGGAGTATCAGGGTGAAAGAATTGGAAAGCAAGGGGTCGCGTTACGTTACCTGAGTCCCGCTTTCCGCATGGCGCTAGCAGGAGATCGCCAGGCCAATATGTACGAAGAGTGATAGCGTCACAAAGAATTTTGCCACAACTTCCGGAACTGTCAATAAGAACCAGATACCATTTCCTCGCACCTTCCTGAAACATGTCTGATTATTCTTCCTTGCATTACGGGCCGCAACTCTGCTATTCTTTTGCGCCATTTTGCCATTAGATTTAACACTGAAAGGATCACCACGTAATGTTGAAAATGTTTGATTATCTGTTCGGAATGTTCTCCAATGATCTGGCCATCGACCTTGGCACTGCCAACACTCTTGTTTATTTGAAAGGGAAGGGGATCGTTGTGCGCGAGCCGTCGGTTGTCGCGGTGCAGAAAATGCCCAACGGTCAGCAGAAAGTACTCAAGGTTGGCATGGAAGCGAAGCAGATGCTCGGTCGTACTCCTGGCACAATCACCGCCATTCGCCCGATGAAGGATGGCGTTATCGCAGACTTCGACATTACTGAAGAGATGCTGCGCTATTTTATCCATAAAGTGCATAACCGCAAAACCCTCGTTCGTCCTCGCATCGTCATCTGTGTGCCGTCCGGCATCACCCAGGTCGAAAAACGTGCAGTCAAGGAATCGGCTGAGTCAGCAGGCGCCCGCGAGGTGTATCTGATTGAAGAGCCTATGGCGGCTGCAATCGGTGCCGGACTTCCGATCACGGAGGCTTCCGGTAACATGATTGTCGATATTGGCGGTGGAACGACCGAAGTTGCTGTTATCTCGCTTGCCGGAATTGTCTATGCCCAGTCAACCCGTATGGGTGGTGACAAGATGGATGAGGCAATCGTGCAGTACATCCGTAAGAAATACAATCTGCAAATCGGTGAACGATGGGCGGAAAAAATCAAAATAGAGATCGGCGAAGCCTATCCCGGTCCGGAACTTCTGGAGATGGACGTCAAAGGGCGTGATCTGGTCTCCGGTATTCCAAAAACCATCAAAGTTAACTCGGATGAAATGCGCGAAGCGCTCAAAGAAGCAGTTAACGCTATTGTCGATACGGTAAGAATCTGTCTCGAAAAGACGCCGCCTGAACTGGCTGCCGATATTGTTGATCAGGGCATTTTCCTTGCGGGCGGCGGCGCGCTGCTGCGTAATCTGGATCTTCTGCTGCGTGAAGTTACTAAAGTGCCGGTGCTTATCGCGGAAAACCCGCTTGACTGTGTGTGTCTCGGCTCCGGACTCGTCCTGGACGAGCTCGATCTTCTGCGCCGTGTCTCAATTTCATCCTGATTTTCATTGCCGGGTCTCAGAGAATAACGTCTCTGTGACCCGGTGGTATTGAGCTTCTACATATCCCTATGATTTCCCCCTCTATTGACATACTCGTTCCTGTGTGGAACTACCCTTTTGAGACTCGTGCCTGTCTTGCGGCCATCCGCGAACATTCTTCCGGGGCACGTCTGATCATTGTCGACAACGGCAGCAGTCGTGAGACCGAGTTGATGCTGGAGGAGTTCTCCGAATCACTGGGTGATCAGGGACTTTTTATCAAGTCTGAACGGAATATCGGCCTGGTTGCAGCCATTAATATTGGTCTGGCACGTTCCGACAGTGATTATACGGTCATCGTTCGACCACATGTTTCGGTACAGGCCGGCTGGCTGGAAGTCCTGGTGAACACAGCAGAAACCACTGGAGCCGGGGTAGTTTCGCCGCTGTTCAGCGGGGCCGAAGCGCCAACGCTCCCGGCTCTTGCTCCTGGCTGCACAGTCATGGAAAGCTGCACGATAGCTTTTGAGACACTCCTGCTGCGTACCGAGATGCGCATGGTTGCCGGCAGCTTCGACGAGAATCTGGATGGTAATGAGTGGTGCCTGACGGAGTATGTCCGGCGCGTTGCCGCTCACGGGTATCGCACCTGCCTCACCGGACGTCTTCGTTTGCCGTGCTCTGCCGGACAACAGTTCGGTTCGGCGCAGCGCAGGAATGAGATGGAGCAGAATAGCCGGGCAGCATACATATCCCGATGGGGTATCGCTCGTCATTATTGCATGTATTTCGGACCGGACGCTGACGCAGCAACTATTGACGATACCGTTTCTGCCATTCTGGAAGGAGCGCGCCAGGGGCACCGCTTTACTCTGCTGCTGCATCGCCGCCAGCATTCGGTATTCCGGAAAATGGGATGGAATGGGCTGCATACCGGCATACGCCTGTACCGGATATCGATCTTTTTTCCGGCGCGGGATCTCCAGCGAAAAATCACCATGCTGCGGAGCGCTTCACCGGATCTGCTTGCGGTACGGGGATGCAGCGGCGTTGTTTTCCCCGGTATAGATGTCGCACTATCACCTGAAGAACTGTTCGGCAGCATTCATGCTCAAATAACCACCGTCGCGAAACAGTGTGAGGAGGCATTGCCATGATATCAGAAATTACCTCTCAATTAGCAGCACATCGGGACGTTATTATCCGCGTTGAAAAAGAGCTGTCTCCTCAGATTGCCGAAATGGTAACACTTATGGTGGAAACATTCACGCATGGCGGAAAGCTCCTGGTCATGGGAAATGGTGGTTCGGCGGCTGATGCCCAGCATTTTGTGGCGGAGATCGTCGGCCGTTTCAAGCTGGAACGGAGGGGCTTGCCGGCAATAGCGCTTTCGACTGACACGTCTATTTTGACCGCCATCGGTAATGATTATGGCTTTGACAAAATTTTTAAACGCCAGGTTGAAGCGCTTGCCGCACCGGGGGACCTGATCGTCGGAATTTCAACCAGCGGCAATTCGCCTAATATACTGCAGGCTCTGGAGCTTGGCCGTGATATGGGATGCCGTACTGTCGGCCTGCTCGGCAAGGATGGAGGCACCATCAAAGATGTCTGCCTTCTGGCTCTGATTGTACCGAGCAATGATACTCCGCGAATTCAGGAAGGGCATATCACCATCATACATATTGTCTGTGATCTGTTCGAAAAGGCGATGTTTTAATTAGTTTCTGTCCGGAAAGGGTTCTTTTCCGCTCTGGCGGCGTCAATCCTCGGCCTTGCTTGTGCGGCGTACCAATGTACGCCTCCGCGCAATTCCTCGATTTCCTTGCCAGAACGAAAAATTCCTCCTCTCCGAATCAGAAACCAACCGTTTCTCATCCGGAGTCTCCGGATGGAAACTAATTGATGCCAGGAGGTCATGTGGATCGTACGCTTGTTGAAACCCTTTTTGCCCATACTGCCCGGATTCGCTGCCTGGTAGTCGGTGATCTGATGCTGGACGAATACCTGTGGGGGAGGGCAGACCGTATCTCACCTGAGGCGCCGGTGCAGGTGGTTGATGTTATTCGCGAAGAACTCCGTTTGGGTGGTGCCGGTAATGTGGTGCATAATCTGGCGGCGCTGGGGGCCCAGGTCTCGGTCTGTTCCGTTGTTGGCGACGACCAGAACGGTCACGAGCTGCTCGGCCAGTTCAGCCACCATCAGATTGATGTCAGCGCGATTTTTCTGGATCCCGCTCGCCGGACCAGCCGTAAAACAAGAGTTGTGGCCGCGCATCAGCAGATTGTACGAATCGACCGGGAATCAAGGGAAGTATTGCCGGTTGCCGTTGAACAACAGCTTTGCGACTGGATAGCCGCCCACGCTCGCGAATATTCAGTCATCGTGCTTTCAGATTACAACAAAGGTGTGCTAACGCCCGATGTTATCGCCTCGGCAATTTCAGCTGCTGCAGAGTTTGACATTCCTGTTCTGGTTGATCCGAAGGGAACCGATTACGCCCGTTATAACGGCGCTACGTTACTGACACCGAATCGCAAGGAGGCCGAAGCCGCTTCCGGAATTGCCATAACAGATGCCGTTTCTCTGGCGCAGGCAGCATCCGTTATCATGGGTGCCACCGGAGTGAAGCATCTGCTCATCACTCGCAGCGAAGAGGGGATGTCTCTCTTTTTAAGCGGGGGCGAGATGGTACATATTCCCACGATCGCCCGTGAAGTTTTTGATGTTTCGGGAGCTGGTGACACGGTGCTTGCAACGCTGGCGGTAGGTATCGCTTCCGGTTTAAGTATGACTGAATCAGCTAAATTGGCGAACGTTGCCGCAGGCATAGCCGTCGGTAAGCTGGGAACATCGATTGTTACGCCGCAGGAAATAATCGACACGGTCTCTCTTACTCATAAGGACAGTCATGCAAAAATAAAGAGTCTTGAAGTGCTGGTTGCCCTGATAGTGGCAGAAAAAAACAGGGGTAAACGGGTTGTATTCACTAACGGTTGTTTCGATCTTCTGCACGCGGGTCATGTGAAGTATCTGCAAAAAGCGCGAAAACTTGGTGACCTGCTGGTACTGGGGCTTAACAGTGATGCTTCTGTCCGCCGTCTGAAAGGGCCGAAGCGTCCATTGATCGATCAGGATGAGCGGGCGCATCTTTTGGCCGCCCTTGATTGTGTCGATTATGTCGTTCTGTTTGACGAAGACACTCCGCTGGAACTGATTACGGCGCTTAAACCGCATATTCTGGTAAAAGGGGGAGATTATTCCCTGGAAGGTGTGGTTGGAAAAGACATTGTTGAATCGTACGGCGGTCGGGTTGAGCTGGTTACTTTTGTGGATGGCAAATCAACAACGAATATAATTGAACGTATCCTCGAGCTCTATTCATCAGAATAAAAGTATTTTTTGAGTATAAGACCCGGATTATTTTGGTACAGCTTTCTAATACGTGAAAACATTCCTTGATTCAATTCATTGTAGACAGGAGAGGTTATGACAGAGAGTACCGAACCCCGCAGAGAACTCTGGATATTGGGTATAAAACCGGGTGACAGCCGCGAAGATATGCTCTCTTCATATCTGGAAGCGGGCGGTTATGTCAGTCGCGTTGAACAGTACGAAAATCTTGAGATCGGGAGGCCGTTGGGAATCGTCCTGGATATTTCCCCTTTTTCCGAAGATGGCTGGGGTATTCTGCTTAAAATAAAGAGATGTCCGATAGCTCGTAACATTCCGGTGCTCCTGGTGTTTTTAAGTGAAAAAGGCAAAGTCGGCGGTGTCTTTCCGGTTGCCGGTTTCTTCACCCTTCCGGTGGATGAACAATACCTCCAGAACCGTATGGCGGTATATGGACTGACAGAAGAGGCTGAAACCTGGGATCTGCAGTCAATGGTAGCTTCCCGTTCCGGAGAAGAGAAGCTTTCAAGGGCGATCGAGGCCATGAATTTTGAAGTCATAAAAGCATATACCGGTAAAGAAGCCCTGGCTCTCTCATCTATTCATCCTGTCTATACGATCTTCTGCAGTCAGATGTTGCCCGACATGTCGGCGTTTGAGCTGCAGGAACGGCTTCGGCTGGACCCGTACGGCAGCAATACGCCACTGTTTGTACTGTTGAAGGATTCAATGAAAGAGGGTGAAAGAATGGCCTTAAGCAGAGAAATTGCCCATCTTGTCAGGAAAAAACAGCTTTCATGCGAAGAGTTTCTCGGGTATGTGCGCCGCAAGGAATAATCGGATAGTTCCCAGGCAAAAAAACAGCCGCTTCTCCGTACAGGAGAGCGGCTGTTTTTTTGAATTTTTCATACAGTTGATTGTTTAATTACAATAAACCATCCAGATTTCTGATCTCGACGCTTGCCTTGCCGCGAAGGTCTTTAGCCCATTGGTTGAAGCGTTCCTCTGATTTTTTACGATAAAGAATCTCTTCAATTTCTGCTTTGACGCTCTCAAGCTGTTTCGAAATGCCAGCCACCCGAGTTTCAAGTTTAATAATGTGAAAACCGATCGGCGTCGTCACGAGATCGCTGACTTCGCCCGGCTTAAGGGAGAGTATGGCTTTCTCCAGCTCCGGTTGCATGTCCCCTTTTTTAAAGCTCCCCAGGTCGCCGCCGTCTTTTCGGGCTGCCGGGTCCTCCGAGAATTTTTTTGCCAGTTCGGCAAAGTCTTTACCTTCTTTGACATCAGCCAGAACCGCGAGTGCGGTAGTTTTAGAACGTAGAGTCTCGACCTGAGACGCTTTTTCATCGATTTTAAAAAAAATGTGCCGTGCGCGGAAGCTTTCCTCACCTGTGTATTTTGCCAGGTTGGCAGTGTAATATTGGCGGATTTCTGTTTCTCCGACGTGGACCTTGGAACGGACCTCCATACTCACCAGTCTCAACTTTTCGATCTGCTCCTGAAGTTGAGCGCGATATTGGTCAAACGAAAGGCCCTGACTTGCCAGAGCCGTAATGAAAGCCTCCTGAGAGGGGATATTGTTTTGCTTGCGCACGTCATCGATCGCCTGACGAATTTCTTCTTCGGACACTTTGATATTCAGTTCCCTGATTTTTTGCCCGGTCAATTTTTTCTCAATCAGCTGATCAAGTGCAGTGCGGCGGACCTGGGTCCGGGCCGCGTCATCCAAAGCCCCTTTTTTTTCAGCTTCACTGAGGGCGGGTTGCGCTTCGCGGATTACCTCATGCAGGGTAATAATATCGTCGTTGACAACTGCAACAATAGCGTTCGTAACGTTTTTTGGTTTTTTTGTGCCGTCAGTAGATGGATTCGATTGGTTAGTCGTTACTCCAGCCGGTTCCTTGGTAACAGCGACATCATTGCTTGCACATCCTCCCGCCAGGAGCAGGGCCATGCTGGTTGTCACAACAGTCAGGGTATGTAGTTTCATCGTTGAGCTCTTTTCTTCATACGAAGTAAAAACCGGAAGGGAGGCACAGCCCCTCACTTCCGGTTTTGTCCCAATTCCAGATCAAAGCGCCCTCTTCGTTGGCTTGTTCTCGGCTCCTCAACATACTGGTTGTATGCCTTCGTCGCCTCAAACCTCGCCGCCTTGACTGCATCTTTGATTTGAAATTGGTTTTGGTTTTTCAATCTCTGCCAGTATCAGTCCGGGCGGATGCTATTTCTTTTCAGCTGCTGCCGGTTTAGGAGCTTCGGCAGGTTTTTTATCATCAGCTTTCGGCTCATCTTTTTTGCCGCCTAGACTGTTAAGTACGTCTTCTTTGATAGTAATCTTCGCGGTCTTTTTCAGTTCGTCCTTGATTTTCTGAAAAACCTCCTGCTGCTTGGTCGGCATAATTGCACCCTTGATCTGCTCCTTTACTTCCTCAAAAGGACGAATGCCGGCCGGACGTTTGCCGGTTAACTTAATGATGTGGAAGCCAAAATCGGTTTTGACAACGCTTGAAGTCTGCCCTTCGTTAAGCGTGAGAGCCGCTTTTTCGAAAGCCGGTACCATACTGCCTTTGCCGAACCACCCGAGGTCGCCACCCTTGGCAGAAGAGGAATCAACGGAACTCTTTTTGGCCAGTTCTTCAAAATTACCACCAGCTTTCAACAGGGCCAGTATGTCCTTGGCTTCTTTTTCGGTTTTAACCAGAATATGGCTGGCTTTTATCTGTTCGCCGGACTTGAATTTATCTTTGTTCTGCTCGTAGAATTTTTTCATATCCTCATCAGAAACTTTGGATTCAATTTCGACCTTCTTTTTGAGGAACGATTCTACAATCAGACGTTTTTTGAGATCCTGAAGTTTATCTTCGATTTCGGCCCCCTTGTCGAGACCGTCTTTAGCGGCCTGTTGAAGAATCAGTTCGCGTATGACCATGGTGTCCAGCATCTCTTTTCGCCCTTGCGGGGTATCGGCCATCGCTTTCAGGTATTCCGGCAGATTTTTAAGCTCACGGTCAAAATCTCCGGTGGTGATGCTGCCGCTATTCACATCGGCAAGAACCTTACCCTCTTTTTTACTCTCAGAGTTTGCTCCGCCGGAAGTGCCGCTTCCCTGACAACCGGCAAGTGCGGCCATGCAGAGAGTCGTCGTAATAAGTTTTGTAATGGCAGTGATTTTCACGTAAAGCTCCTTTTTGTTTCTTTTCAAGTGTATGCAAACCGTGAAAAAGTAGCATATCAGGCCGGGTCTTGCAACACTATTTATGACAGTTATGTTGCCCTGAAAACAGGGTGCGTGCTTAGCGAGGTTGTTTTCTTACATGAGAGAGTGCAGAAATAATGTAACGGTTTTTACTTGCCATTAAAGCCCGGTACGTTACAATGCAACGAACAATTCCCACGCAAACAATCCAACAGGAATTCACAGATTGAATCTGCTATGACCTCTCCAACTTTGCCTGCACTTGCCGCTCTTGGCGAATTCGGACTGATATCCCGCCTGACTGCCGGTGCCTTTAAGCATAAGAGCGTTCTGACCGGTATCGGAGACGATGCTGCGGTTACAGCGCTTTCAACGGGAATGCAGTTGTTGACTTCTACTGACATGCTGATCGAGGACGTTCATTTTCGTCGAGTCTGGCATGATCCCTACCGCCTGGGGCGTAAATCGCTCGCCGCCAGCCTTTCCGATATTGCTGCTATGGGTGGAATATCCCGTTGGGCGCTCCTCTCTCTTGCAATCCCCTCTGATCTTCCTCTTGAATTTCTTGATGAATTCATGCGTGGTTTTCTTGCACTGGCTTCAGAACACGATGTCGCCTTGATCGGAGGTGACACCTGTTCCTCACGCGCCGGGCTGACTGTATCCGTCACGGCCATGGGAGAGCAATACCCTGACAGGATTGTGCGCCGCTCAGGCGCGTTGCCGGACGATGATATCTGGGTGACCGGTACGCTGGGAGATGCGGCGCTTGCACTGAAATTGCTTGAAAATGGCGAAGCTGTCTCAAATGAGCTGCTATCGCGCCTGCTCGATCCGCCCCCCCGGATTTCTGCGGCTCTGGCTTTGGCTGAAACCGGACTGGCAACCGCCATGATCGATGTCAGTGATGGCCTGCTGGCCGATTTCGGACATGTTGCCGAGCAATCAGCTGTCGGCTGCTGCATTAATCTTGATGACATTCCGTTATCGCCGGCCTTTCGTAATCACGCGGCACAACATTCGGTTATTCCTCACCAGATGGTGCTTTCCGGAGGAGAAGATTACGAACTCTGCTTCACTGCACACCGTTCCAACCGGGGAAAAATTGCTGACAGTATGAAAAAGTGTGGCAATGCAGTGACACGAATTGGTATAGTGACAAGCTTTTCCGGAGTGACGGTTGTCAACCGGGACGGAAGCACGTACAGTTCCCAACATGATGGATTCAACCACTTTACATAGAATTAAATTTACCGGATGAAAGGAAATTCCATGCACCACACTTTGATTCCCGCTGACAAGGCCCGGCGCTGTGCCGATGCCATCCGTATCCTCTCTGCAGATGCTGTAGACAGGGCCAATTCCGGTCACCCGGGTCTGCCGATGGGGGCGGCCGACTGCGCCGTCGCACTATGGGGCAACTTTCTGGAAAGTAATCCGGATGATCCCCGCTGGGCCAACCGTGACCGCTTCATCCTGTCAGCCGGTCACGGTTCAATGCTCCTTTATTCGTTGCTGCATCTGTTCGGGTATGATCTCTCTATGGATGAGATCAAGAACTTTCGCCAATGGGGAAGCAAAACTCCCGGGCATCCCGAGTTCGGCCATACCGTCGGGGTCGAAGTGACTACCGGACCGCTCGGGCAGGGTTTTGCCAATGGCGTCGGTATGGGTATTGCTGCCCGGATGGCTGCTGAACGTTTCAATACTGCCGACTTCAGACCAATCAATCATTATATTTACACCCTGCTTGGAGATGGCTGCCTGCAGGAAGGAATCAGCTATGAGGCTGCAGCTCTGGCCGGTCACCTCAAACTCGGTAATTTGATCTACATATACGACAGCAACAGCATTACCATCGAAGGGAAAACCGATCTGGCCTGGTCAGAGGATGTTGAAGGTCGCTTTATCGCCAGCGGCTGGCATGTGCAGAAGGTCGATGGTCACGATAACGATCAGATTGTTGCCGCAATTGCCGCCGCCAGAGCTGAAACCGCCAAGCCGTCGATCATCATCGCTACTACGCATATCGCCTATGGAAGCCCGGCAAAACAGGGGTCATCAGGTGCACACGGCTCACCGCTCGGTGCGGCTGAGATCGCTGCCACCCGTGCCAATCTTGGCTGGGATGCCGCACCGTTTGAAGTCCCTCAGGACGTTCGGGAAACCTGCGGAGCACGGGTCACGGAGCAGAAACTTAACTACGCCGACTGGCAACGAGGTTTTGCGTCCTGGCAAGCTGCCAATCCGGAGAAATCAAAACTCTGGGAAACCATGTGGCACAGGCAACTGCCGGCACATTTAACAGATGAACTGTTAGCGGCTGTTGCCGGCAAAGATGGCGCTACCCGTGCACTGTCGGGGACGATCCTGCAGAAGGTGGCAGAGCTGATTCCTTCTCTGGTTGGAGGGTCCGCAGACCTCTCTCCGTCCAACAACAGTGACATCAAGGGATCTCCATCGGTTCAGGCCGGTAGTTTCGCCGGCCGCAACCTGCACTTCGGTATCCGCGAACATGCCATGGGGGCGATCATAAACGGCATGGCTCTCTACGGATGTTTCATTCCCTACGGTGCTACCTTTCTGGTCTTTGCCGACTATTGCCGCCCGGCAGTGCGTCTGTCCGCTTTAATGGGCCAGCAGGCAATTTACATCTTCACCCACGACTCGTTTTTTGTCGGCGAAGACGGCCCGACGCATCAGCCGATCGAGCATGTCGCATCACTGCGTCTGATCCCGGGTCTGCAGGTGATCCGTCCGGCTGATGGAACAGAGACAGCACTTGCCTGGTTGTCGGCACTTCAGTATCAGGGGCCGACTGCGCTGATCCTGACCCGCCAGAAGCTGCCGGTGATCGCCCGCTCGGTATCATTTGTTCCGACAGATGCATTCAAGGGGGGCTACATTGTTTCCTCACCTGATGGAACTGCCGATGTGGTGATCATGGCCAGCGGCTCAGAAGTGCATATCGCGGCTGAAGCTGCTGAGATACTGGCTTCTCAGGGTGTAAAAGCCCGCGTTGTTTCAATCCCCTGCCTGGAAACCTTTCTTGCCCAGCCTGCTGAGTATCGCGGACAGATTCTTCCTGCTGGAACTGCACGGGTGGCTTTTGAGGCCGGCCGAGGAATGCCGTGGGGGAGTTTGATCGGGTGTGACGGGCTGTTTATCGGCATCGAGCATTTTGGTGCATCGGCCCCTGACAAAGTTCTGGCTGAACAGTTCGGATTTACCACGCCGCAAGTGGTTGAGAAGATAATAGTATTCTTGAAAAAATAAATCTGTTCACCACGGAGGCACGGAGGCACGGAGAAAATCAAAGACAACAGCTATCATGGCGTACCCCAAAGACTTTCAGCATATGATCTTGATTTCCTCTGTGACTCCGTGACTCCGTGGTAGACTAATGTTTAAAGGTTGCCATGGAACTGATCGAACAACTTAAAAAACCGCTCCTTTTTTCCGGTCTCAGCAATGCTGACCTGTCCGAACTGGCGGCCATCACGGTGCGCCGGGCCTTCAGGAAAGGGGAAACCCTGTTCAGCGAAGGTGAGGAGGCAACCGGATTTTATCTGCTCGTATCCGGAAGCATTAAGCTCTGCCGCATGTCGCCGGACGGCCGCGAGAAAGTGCTGCATTTTGTCAAGCCGCGCGAGACCTTTGCCGAAGCAGCTTTTTTCGGCGACGGGAAATATCCTGCCGAGGCCCGTGCCATGGAGGCGGGAGAGGTGCTGTATCTCCCGCGTCAGGGCTTTATGGAGCTGATGAGTCATAATCCCAACTTTGCCCTTAACCTTGTGGTGTCGCTGTCGCTCATGCTGCGGCAGTTTGCCCGCCAGATTGAAGAACTTTCCTTTGCAGATGTTACGTCCCGGCTGGCGTCATTTCTTGTGCGGCGGGCAGCTGAAGGGTCAACCAGTTTCGGCGGTATTACCTATATTGATCTGGGGATCAAAAAGGGTGAGCTGGCCTCCCGATTGGGGACCGCCAGCGAAACCATTTCCCGTACATTTAAGAAGCTGAAGGAAGAGGGGATCATAGAAGTGCAGGGGAATCGAGTGGTAGTGCATCAGATGGAAAAGCTGGAAAAGTTGAGCGAACGTCATGAGTGACAGCAGGCGTTATTCGGTAACCACTGTGTGAAACTTTTACCTTAAACCAGGCGGCGCTACTCTGAAATCATCAGGGAGCGCCGCTTTCTTTTTCTCAAATTCAGGCGGAGTTGGATAGTTTGAAGGCGTGGGACAATTGATGCTCGGTTTCTCTGTTTTGATTTTGCTTGCAACAAAGGCATGTTAGGCTACAATGCCACGCAGTAGAGACACTGCATATTGATTGTGGACAGGGGCCGTTATGATAGACATTGGCAAACAGATAGCTCATTGGCGTAACAGTGCCCCCTCCTTCACGCGAAGAAGCTGACGGGTACATGGTCAGAATTCAGGAGGTGCTGCAATGCTTGAACAATCTGTTCTAAAATCTGTACAAAATTACCTGGCGGCGGTGGCGGCAAACGGAATAACGGTGGAACGAGGTGTCGTCTTCGGTTCACAGGCTTCAGGACATGCACAAGAGTGGAGTGATATCGATCTGCTGGTCGTATCTGCGCAGTTCGACGAGATGAAGGATCGGAGCGGAATCAATCTGTTGTGGCGTTTGGCAGCACGCATCGACAGTCGGATTGAGCCGATTCCATGCGGGTCGCGGCAATGGCGTGAGGATGATTCGTCCGCAATCATCGAGATTGCACGGCGACAGGGTGAGATTCTGGAGGCGGTTTGAGATTAAGGATGCGATCGAATAGAAACGAGCCGTTGACTCTTGAAAAGGAGCGATTGAGAGGAATTGGTTGATAAAATTGCAGCTTTACAGGCCTGCCCCCACTTCCTTCCCAGGGAGCGCCGCTTTCTTTTTCTCAAATTCAGGCGGAGTTGGATAGTTTGTATGCAGGTGCGGAATGAGTGATGTCAGTTGATGCTCGGCTTCTCTGTTTTGATTTTGCTGTCGATTTATTACGTGTCAATTTATAAGTTGCACGCCAAAAATGATATGGTAGAATAAAATCATTAAAATTTGCATCAGAAGGAGTCAAAAGTGGCGTGGATTACCACAACAGGCAGGCAAGCAGGAAAGCCTCCTCCTGACATGTACCTCTGTCAACAACTATTTTGATTGTGTCACGAGTTAATGATATGTCCGGTCTTGTAGCACATAACCTGTCCGGTTTATCTTGTTGTCGGGAGACAACGGATGAAACGGACGGAATGGCTACAGGAGACCCTGAAGATGAGGTTCGAGGAAACGTATGTGGGCTGGCAGGCAAACCGGCTTACACAGGAGGATGCTGCACAAATATTGGGGGTAAGTGACCGGACGTTCCGACGCTACGTTGATCGTTACGAGGATTCAGGCCTTGAGGGTCTTCTGGACAAGCGCCTCAGTCAGACTTCTCACCGGCGAGCGCCGGTCGATGAAGTGATGTCGCTTCAGGAGATGTACCGGAAGGATCACAGTAACTGGAATGCCAAGCATTTCCATTCCTGGTACAAGCAGCATGGAGGGAAGAGGAGTTACACCTGGGTTAAGAGCCGGTTGCAGGAAGTGAAACTGATTCCCAAGACAGCAAAGAAAGGTGCCCATAGGAAGCGGCGGGAGCGTGCGGCTCTGCCCGGTATGATGATTCACCAGGATGCGAGTACCCATGAATGGGTGCCTGGGCAAAAATGGGATCTGGTTGTCACCATGGATGATGCCACAAGCGACCACTACTCCATGTTCTTTTGTGCCGAGGAAGGTACACAAAGCAGCTTTAGAGGGGTAAGAGAAGCGATAGAAGCCCATGGGCTGTTCTGCACATTTTACAGTGACCGAGGGAGCCACTACTGGCATACGCCGGTGGCAGGAGGCAAGGTCGACAAGGTCAATCTCACGCAGTTTGGCAGAGGACTAAAGCACCTCGGGATCACCATGATCGCAGCATATTCACCAGAGGCGCGAGGGAGATCCGAGCGGATGTTTGCAACCCACCAGGGTCGTTTACCGAACGAGTTGGCGCTGATGGGCATTACAACGATGGCAGAGGCAAACCGGTACCTTAAAGAACACTACCAGCCTGAGTTCAACAAAGAATTTGGGGTGCCTGCGAGGGAAGAAGGAACTGCATTTGTCCCGTACATAGGAATCGCAATTCACGAAACATTATGTGAGCAGTATGAACGGACAGTTGGAGGTGACAACTGCGTGAGCTTCGAAAACATGGCACTGCAAATTCCCTCGGATCAGTACAGATGTAATTACATAAGGTCAAAGGTAAGAGTGCACCGCTACCATGATGGCACAATGGGAATATATAGTGGGCCGAGACGACTGGCCAGTTACGACAGCGTTGGCAGGCAAATCATAGATCAAGCATTAAAGAAAGCCGCGTGAATCCGCTTCACGGCAAAAGAGAAAGAAAGCTGCTTCCGCTACGCTTCAGCAGCTTTCTTTCTCTCACTAAAAGCGGACAATTCATTTGCTACAAAACCGGACAAGTCTATTTGCTCTCGACAGCTGAAAAGCTCGACAAATATCAGAAAGCACAATGTGAGCTTCGATGAGGCGTCATCAGTATTTT
>VFJW01000092.1 GCA_009885845.1 Geobacter sp. | reverse complement strand
GGTAAAGAATGTCATCGCTATTGCCGCCGGAATCTGCGACGGTCTTGGTTTTGGCCACAATGCCCGTGCGGCACTGATCACGAGAGGACTGTCGGAGATGAATCGACTGGGGCAGGCCATGGGGGCGCAGGCAGCAACCTTTGCCGGTCTCGCCGGCATGGGCGATCTGGTACTGACTTGCACCGGAGATCTTTCCCGCAATCGCACGGTCGGTTTCAAGCTCGGGCAGGGGATGAAATTGACGGACATACTATCCGAGATGCGCATGGTGGCAGAAGGGGTAAAGAGCGCTGAATCGGTCTACCAGCTCTCCCGACGTCTCGGCGTCGAGATGCCGATTGTCGAGAAGACCTTCCAAATTCTCCACGAGGACAAACCGGCCCGCCAGGCGGTAATAGAGCTGATGGCGCGTGATTTAAAGGCGGAAGGGTGAAATCTTTCTTTTAAATAGTTTGCAATCAATGAAGACCCCGATATGCCGCATTTCGGGGTCTTTGTGTATAAATCTGCGGCGAAAAGAGGCTGAATCCGATGCATGCCAACCTGCTTGAACTTGAAAAGAAACTATGGTCCGCCGCTGATGAACTGCGGGCCAATTCGGAACTGAAATCTTCAGAATACTCCATCCCGGTTCTCGGGCTGATTTTCCTCAAATATGCCGATGTAAAATTTGCCCAGTCGAAGCAGGAGCTGGAAGGCCAAGGAAGCGGTCGCCGCACGGTGGGTAAGACTGACTACCACGCCCGTGGCGTACTGTATCTTCCCGAGGCTGCGCGCTTCAACTATCTGTTACATCTCCCCGAAGGGAAGGACACCGGTAAGGAGATCAACGAGGCGTTTGTGCTCATCGAGGCTGAAAATCCTGATTTGAAGGGCGTTCTCCCCCGGAACTACCAGAAGGTGGGGAATGACTCGCTGGTGACGCTGCTCAAAACTTTCAATTCTATCCCGATGGATATCGAGGGAGATGCCTTCGGCAGAATCTACGAATATTTTCTGGGTGAATTTGCCAAGGCCGAGGGGCAAAAGGGGGGCGAATTTTTCACTCCTACTTCTCTGGTTAAGTTGATCGTCGAGATCATAGAACCTTTTCATGGCCGCATCTACGACCCTGCCTGCGGATCGGGGGGCATGTTCGTGCAAAGTGCCGCTTTCATTGCCAAGCATAAGAAAAACCCCGGCAGCGAGATCAGCGTCTTCGGCGAGGAGCGGGTGGCCGAGACGGTGCGGCTTTGCCGGATGAACCTGGCGGTGCACGGCCTCTCCGGCGACGTCAAGCAGGGGAACAGCTACTACGAGGACATCCACGAAAGTCTCGGCCGTTTCGATTTTGTCATGGCCAATCCCCCCTTCAACGTCAACGGCATCGACCGGGAGCGAATCAAGGACGATCCCCGCTTCCCCTACGGCATGCCCAAGACCGACAACGGCAACTACGTCTGGATTCAGCTTTTCGCCAGCACCTTGAGCGACACCGGCCGGGCCGGGTTTGTCATGGCCAACTCGGCTTCGGATGCCCGTGGCAGCGAGATGGAAATCCGCCGGCAGTTGATCCAGAGCGGTGTTGTGGATGTTATGGTTGCAATTGGATCGAACTTCTTCTCCAATGTTACCCTCCCCTGCACCCTCTGGTTTTTCGATAAGGGAAAGCAGGCCACCAGCCGTAAGGATCAGGTGCTCTTCATCGACGCCCGCCACATCTACCGTCAGCTCGACCGCGCTCACCGGGACTTTACACCGGAGCAGGTTGAATTTCTCGCTAACGTCGCCCGGCTCTATCGCGGGGAGAAGCCGGAGAGTGTCAACGGCAGCGCCGCCATGTTGGAGGAAAAGTTTCCCGATGGCCGGTATGTCGATGTTCCCGGCCTCTGCAAGGTAGCAACGGTTACTGAGATCGAAGCGCAGGGGTGGAGCCTCAATCCGGGTCGTTATGTGGGTGTGGCCGAGCGAGAGGCGGATGATTTTGTCTTTGCCGAGCGGTTGGAGGAGTTGAACGAGGAGCTTGAGGTGTTGAACGCCGAGGCGCGGGAGTTGGAGGAGCGGATTGCGGAGAATGTGGCTCAGATTTTGGAGGCAACATGAAACGTTTTGATTTTCATGCGTCTCCCAATGCGGAGGACTCAGAAAAACAAACTCTAGGATGTCGTCATTCGGAACCTAAAATATGCGGCAAAAATTCCATGCCAGCTGTTTGTGCTTTCGTTCGAGCCGACGAGATGTGTCAGGCACCACCGAGATCGTGGCCAAAACAATATGATAAGCTATTGCATCAGTTTGGGAAAAATACCAAATGAGCATCTCCAAGAAACTTGACGATATTTGCGAACTGATCGTTGACTGCGAACATAAAACGGCACCAACTCAGGAAGAAGGCTATCCTTCCATTAGGACACCTAATATCGGAAGAGGTAGATTTCTGTTGGATGGGGTCAATAGGTTGTCTGAAGAAACTTACCTTGCCTGGACAAAGCGAGCCGTTCCACAGGAAAACGACTTGATCTTAGCAAGGGAAGCACCAGTAGGTAATGTCGCCATTGTTACAAAAGGATTAAAGGTTTGCCTGGGACAAAGAACCGTTCTCATCCGACCAAATAAGTCAAAAGTTGAACCGCATTATCTTGTGTATCTTTTGCTTGGGGATGAAGTCCAGGGGAAGTTCCATTCACAGTCAGGAGGGGCTACAGTTGCTCACTTGAATATGAAAGATATTCGGAACCTCGATTTGCCTGTGCTCCCCCCTCTCGAAGCCCAACGCAAAATCGCCTCCATCCTTTCTGCCTACGACGGCCTGATCGAAAACAGCACCCGGCGCATCAAAATTTTGGAAGAGATGGCGCGGATGATCTACCGCGAATGGTTCGTCAACTTCCGTTTTCCGGGGCATGAGCAAGTGAAGATGGTTCAATCGCCGCTCGGGATGATTCCGGAGGGGTGGGAGGTGAAAACTGTCACAGAGGCTGTAGAGGTTAGTCCGAGAACTAAAGTTCCGACAGAGGGCGAAAAGCATTTTGTGCCAATGGGATCGCTATCGAATGATTCGATGCTGGTTTCTGATGTGGAGACTCGTTCTGGCAATAGCGGTTCCAAATTTCAAAACGGCGATACCCTCTTCGCTCGCATCACTCCTTGTCTTGAAAATGGCAAGACCGGTTACGTTCAATTTTTGCCGGGCGCTGAGGTAACTGCCTTCGGTTCAACGGAATTTATCGTACTCCGTTCAAAGACCCTGTGTCCTGAATACGTCTATCTCATGGCTCGTTCCAGCGAGTTTCGGGAAAACGCCATCAAGAGCATGTCAGGTGCAACCGGGCGGCAACGTGTTAGCGAAAAGTGTTTCGAGCAGTTTTTCATTGCACAACCAGATGTCGTAATACTGGAGAGATTCAGCGCAACCGTAATGCCAATGTTCAAACAGATTGTTGCTCTGGCCAAGAAAAACCAAAACCTCCGCCAAACCCGCGATCTACTGCTGCAGAAGCTGATTTCGGGGGAAGTAAATCTCCGTGTTTCCGACAATTATGAAGTAAGTTGTATTATGCCATGAGGCCTAAATCATGAAGCTAATCCGCCCTCGCCTTACAGATTATCATGGGGTCAACATCCCACAAGTCGAACTTGATTTTGCCATCCCCTTTTTAGAGGAAGACATTCCTTTATATCTGGACCCCTTTCTGCTGTGGAAATCGCCATCATATCAGGATAAATCCCTCCATGGAGCTATTCTTAATTCCTTCAATAACTTGGGATATATGGCTAAGAAAGGTCAGGCCGATAGAGCAATCCAGCAACTAGTGATAGCATCAGAATGTGAAGAGGTTGGCCTAGGTGTATCTGCGTCAAAAAAGGGTAAGAGAATAGCTAAATCACAAGCATCAGAGATTATTAGCCTATTCAGCAAGATTTCTTGCTATGACCAGAGAGGCTTCTCGCATTTTGAAGAGATTCAATTTTTTGTTGATGGAATTTCCAAAGACAGGATCAGTGACTTCGCATGCAATTTTATGAAAAGTTTTCTCATAGATTACACCATGGATCAGTGTGAAAAACATGGAATCCCAACAGTGGATTCAACTATCAACCATCTTTACGATTTGACCCGGTACGATTTTCAGGAGAACGTGAAGGTTAAACTGCCAGTGAATCCAGAAACAGGTGAGCCAATCCTATTGGTGCCGAAACGGTGGCTTCGATTCGGTCCATGGCTGAATTTTGATGAATTCTTCAAATCCCACTGCCCAATGGATGAAGTTATTAATCCTGGAGAAGAGATTTCAAAAGTTAAGGTTCTTAACTTCAATCGTGACAACTACGGGGTTGTAGAAAATTACGTAAAAGAAAAAGAACGCACCTTTGATGACTGTAAAAATGATCCGCTGTTTCAGCAAATCCCTGTCGTTTCGGCGAAAAGAAAGCTAAGGGAAATCAGAGGATTGCCTACAGGAAAAGATGGGAATGCGGATAAAAAATTTGAAGATGCTGCTGTTTCTCTTCTTGCTTCGATGATGTACCCTCACCTGGATTTTGCAACCGATCAAAGCCGAATTGAATCAGGTTCCCAGATTCGCGATTTAATATTCTATAACAATCGTAGCAATGAATTTCTGAAGGAACTTTTTGACGACTATGGAAGCCGCCAAATAGTGATGGAACTCAAAAATGTACATCAGGTGGAGCGAGACCATGTTAACCAGTTGAACCGATACATGACTGACAGCCTTGGGAAATTTGGGGTGCTTGTGACACGCAATGATTTGCCAAAACCCAGGCGACAGAACGTTATTGATCTTTGGTCAGGTCAAAGGCGCTGCATCATAACTTTGACTGATTCAGACATTGAGCAAATGGTAGAGGTTTTCGAAAGTAAACAACGAATCCCGCTTGATGTTCTAAAAAAGAAGTATGTTGAGTTTCGCAGGTTATGTCCAGCATAGGAGAGAAACATGAAAAGATCTGATGTCGACGAACTAGAAAAGCTTATGGGCCAGCTGAAGAGTATCCATGCTGAAGTTTCGGCATTGGCAAAAAAATCTCCAAATGATGCTGTTAACACGTTCAAGATCAAATTCATCAACACTTCAGTGTCGAATTGCAATAAGTTTCTTGGGGAGACTTATAAGCCCTTTGATGATTTTGATGTCTTTGATATTGATGATGTTCCGTCTAACAGCGATGTAACTTTTATAATATCCCAATTCCTAGAGGCGCTTGAAAAATACCGCGCTGATAATATTCGATGTTACATGGGGAGTTGGACTTTTAAGCTTGAGGATTCGAAAGAGGAAATTCGAACAGCAATGCCAAATAAATTACAGAAGTAGGAGTGTCGATTATGGCTAATAAAGTAAAAAAGGGGATAACTACCCGTGAGAAGGTTGACGTCTACGAAACCACTGAGTCTCTGCTTGAGGCAATGTATAAGGAAATGCAGGACCTGTCTAAAAAGAAGCCGGATGGTACTTTGAACCCAACAAAGGTTAAAATTATCAATCGACTCTTAACTGATATTAAAGCGGTTCTTGTTGATGAATCTGATAGTAAGTACCTAGATTTACTAGATGATGAAGCGTTGCCTCAATATAGCGATGTTGCTCTTATTCTTTCTCAATTTTCCGCATCCTTAAAGAAGTTTTACGAAAAATACTACGGTTTTGATGAGAGCCATGGAGAATGGCGGTGGCTTGTATAATACACATGATTTCAGGAAGGTTAATCCATGAAAGCAACGGAAACTAAGCTCCTAGACTTCCTCCGCAAATCGGCGCAATTCATCATCCCAATCTACCAGCGCACCTATAGCTGGACCGAAAAGCAGTGTGAACAACTGTGGAGTGATATTGTCCGCGCCGGCTCGAACCCATCCGTTACCGGGCACTTTGTCGGCTCGGTTGTGTATGTGGAAAAAGGGCTTTACAGCCACTCCTCCATTCCGCAACTACTGGTCATCGACGGCCAGCAGAGGATGACTACCGTTTCACTCCTGATTGCCGCTTTGGGTGAGGCTGTTGAGGTGCGAGGCGGGATTGAAGTAACCAGCCAGAAGAAGATGAGCAACTATTTCCTTCTGAACAGCGAAGAGGACGGGGAACTTCGCTACAAACTCCTGCTGACTCAAACCGACAAGGAAACATTGATCCGCACCGTTGACGGCAAACCAGTGCCACCGCGCTTTTCCCGGAGAATCGCCGACAACTTCCGCTTCTTTCAGGACCAGCTGAAGAAACAGGCAGACCTTGCCCTTATCTACCACGGACTTGCCAAGCTCATCATCGTCGATATCTCACTCAACCGCGAACACGACAACCCGCAACTGATTTTTGAAAGCCTCAATTCAACCGGCCTGGAACTGAGCCAGGCAGACCTTATTCGCAACTATGTCCTGATGGGACTGGAACCGAAGGAGCAGGAAGAACTCTACAGTGATCATTGGTACCCGATGGAGCAGAGTTTCGGGCAGGTCAATTATGTGCAGCTGTTCGACCGTTTCATGCGTGATTACCTGACAGTTAAGACCGGTAGCATTCCGAATATCAGTGAAGTATACGAGGCCTTCAAGTCCTACGCAAACCGCACGGACACCGGCACCGTTGCGGAAATCGTCGCCGACATCCACCGCTATTCTGGTTACTTTGTTGCTATGGCTCTGGGTAAGGAAAAGGACAAGGAACTGCTGGAGGCGTTTGACGACATAAATACGCTCAAGGTTGATGTATGCTATCCACTGCTTCTTGAGTTGTGCCATGATCATGCAGCGGGTCAGTTAGCAAAAACGGACTTTCTTGCGGCTCTACGGATCATCGAGAGCTATGTATTCCGGCGGGCGGTATGTGGTATTCCTACAAATTCACTGAACAAGACTTTTGTAAGCCTCGGGAAGGAACTGGATAAGTCGAAATACCTGGAAAGCCTCAAGGCGGCATTTCTGCTCAAGACGAGTTTCCGTCTCTTTCCGGACGATGAGGAGTTTAAGCGTGAACTGGAAGTGAAGGACCTTTATAATTTCCGCAGCCGGAACTATTGGTTGAGAAAGCTGGAAAACTATGGGAACAAAGAACGTGTTGACGTAGAAAGCTGCACGATTGAGCATATCCTGCCGCAGAATCCAAACCTGTCTCTTGCGTGGCAGACTATGCTTGGACCTGAATGCAAAGAGGTACAAGCTCGCTATCTTCATACCTTGGGGAATCTTACGTTGACCGGATACAACTCGGAAATGAGTGATCGTCCGTTTTTAGAAAAGCGGGAGATGCTCGGAGGCTTTTCGGACAGTCGTCTACGCCTGAACAGTGGGTTGAGAAGTTTAGGAAAGTGGGACGAAACAGCAATTATCAATCGGGCAAAGGAGCTGGCGATTCTGGCGTCAACTGTCTGGGGTCGTCCTGTACTTGATGAAGCTGTTCTTGCCACCTATAAAAAAGCAGAGAGCCCGACCGGAAAGTCATATACTCTGGCGGATCATCCTTTTCTCACCGGGCCTATGCATGAGCTTTTCGAGCAGTTCAGAAAGCATGTCCTTAACCTTGATTCATCGGTAACGGAGGAAATTCTCAAGCTCTATGTGGCCTACAAGAGCGCAACTAACTTCGTTGATGTCGTCCCGCAGGCCAGTAGACTACGGCTTTCACTCAACATGCGCTTCGATGAAATAGACGATCCGGAAGGGATCTGTATTGATGTGACGAACAAGGGGCGGTGGGGGAACGGTGATGTGGAAGTACCGCTCAGCGATGCAAGTCAGCTTCCCTATGTCATGAAACTGGTTCGTCAGGCGTTTGATAGGCAGATGGAGAATGGTGGAGCGTAGCCAGTTAACCTTCATTGAAAAACTGATGCCGCCCCGAGGGACGGCATCGTTACTCCTTCTACACATGGCAGGCGAGATGTTTAAAAAGCCAACGCAGAGCGTTGGCTCAGCTTCATCTGCCATTGGCATAAACAATGGCCAAGTACATCTAAAGCGTAGTAAATCATCTAATATTTGATAAACAGCACTTGCATTGTACTTGCTTGATAGTATATTATTAGTGCAGTTAATCAAGGAATGAATGATCTACTGCACAAAGGATGTACCATGGAAGACTTGGGCGGTATCGGAAAACTTGACCGGGAGCGGTTGTCTGAGGTGTTGAGAGGTACCAAGGGTACTGTCAACAATGCCCAGGTAGCACAGATTCTGAAAATCTCCTCGGCTGATGCGACGAAGATGCTTTCCCGATGGAGCAAGAAGGGATGGCTGTCACGGGTAAAACGCGGGATATATGTGCCGGTTCCCTTGGAGTCGCGCAGTGCCGATGTTCCTCTGGAAGATCCCTGGTTGATCGCGGAAAAGCTGTATGCTCCCTGCTACATTGGCGGCTGGAGCGCGGCTGAGCATTGGGATCTGACCGAACAGATATTTCGTACTATTGTCGTGCTTACCGCGCTGACTCCCCGAGACCGCAACCCGCTAATCAAGGGGACGCAGTATCTGCTTTGTTCGGTAAACGAAAAAAAGATGTTCGGACTGAAGCCCGTATGGCGCGGACAGGTCAAGGTTTCTGTGTCAGACCCTACCAGGACAATTCTCGATTTATTGGTCGAACCCCGATTGGGAGGGGGCATCAGATCAGTACAGGATATGCTGCTGAATTATCTGCGCTCGGAAATGAAAAACCTCGACCTGCTGGTCGAGTATGCCGACCGGCTCGGCAACGGCGCGGTGTTTAAGCGTCTCGGTTTTCTGTTGGAACGAAACGCTCCGGGCGAATCTACCATAATTGCGAAGTGCACCCAGCGGCTAACCAAAGGCAATGCTAAGCTGGCCCCCAAACAGAAGGCGGAAAGATTGGTTACCCGCTGGCAGCTTTGGGTGCCGGAACACTGGCTTGAGGAGCAGGCATGATTGACCGGCAGGAGTTGATGGAGTTTGCCAGGGAGCTGTCTCTCGATCCAAAGGTGGTTGAAAAGGATTATGTCCTTGGCTGGCTGCTTGCGGGCATTGCTAATCACCCAGACTTGGCGGAACAATGGGTTTTCAAGGGTGGAACCTGTCTAAAAAAGTGCTATTTCGAAACCTACCGTTTCTCCGAAGACCTCGATTTTACCATCTCAGAGCAAACACACTTCGATCAGAATTTCCTGGTGGAAGCGTTCAGAACAATCAGTTCCTGGATTTATGACCAGACCGGCATTGAGATTCCCGCAAACCAAGTGCGTTTTGATGTCGGCGAAAACAAGCGAGGCGGTACGACTGCCGAGGGGCGCGTCTATTATGTCGGGCCGCTACAGCAGCGGCGCAACCTCATGCGCATAAAACTCGACCTCACCAACTACGAAGTTCTGGTCCTGGAACCTGCGCGTAGAGAGGTCCATCATCCTTATTCGGACAAGCCGGCATCAGGAATATTTGCTCAGTGCTACTGCTTTGAGGAGGTTTTTGCGGAAAAGGTGCGGGCATTAGCGGAGCGGGAGCGGCCAAGAGATCTTTACGACGTCGTACACCTGTACCGGCATGATGAGATACGCCCTGACCGGACGCTGGTGATGAGTACGCTTCAGGAGAAATGCAACTTCAAAGGTATTCCTGTTCCTACCAGGGAGACTCTGCTAACCCAAAGTGCGCGGGAAAAATTGTTGGCTGAGTGGGAAGACATGCTTGCCCATCAATTGCAAGCCCTTCCTTCTTTTGAGCAATTCTGGGCCGAGCTGCCAATGGTGCTTGACTGGTTGCACCAGATCATCGAAAAGCCCGTTCTCCAAAGTCAGCCCAGAGACAGCCGCTACCGGCTGAATGAAAGCTGGCAGCCGCCTGCCATGGTGCAGGCATGGCATGAACATACGCCAATTGAGGCTATCAGGTTTGCCGCAGCGAACCGCTTGTGCGTCAAGCTTCAGTATCAAGGAAGTTGGCGAGTCATTGAACCATATTCGTTGCGTATGACCAATGAAGGAAATATCCTGCTATGCGCAGTCAGACATGATAATGGAGAGGCGCGTTCATACCGCTTTGACCGTATTCAGGGCGTCGAGATTTCCAAGGAAGCGTTTATACCTCGATACTTGATCGAATTGACTCCTTCGGGACCACTTTCCATCGCTACCGTGCCTGTCAAGATGAGTTCCGCGTTCACGCCGATCCGCCGATCAGGAGCGATAAAACGCGGTGGCACCTCGCCAACATTTGGCCCTAAATATACTTTTGAATGCACTGCCTGTGGTAAAAAGTTTGTCCGTACATCGTATAATGCGACCTTGAAACCTCACAAAGACAAGCACGGGTATCCTTGCTATGGAAGAATGGGTTTTCATGTGAAAACGGAGTAGCCATGGCCCTGACGGAACTTGAAAAAAAACAAATCGAAAAACTGTTCGCCGATTATTGTGCAAAGAAGATCCCAGCCCAATATCACAGCGAGCTACGGGTAGAGTTTGAAATTAAAGGCAATGAGGTCTATCTGCTGGAGTGTCGTTCTCCGTGGCGTGGCGAGGGAGATTGGACACGCATGAAAGTTGCCAGATTCAAGAAAGACTCCAAAACCGAGACCTGGCTGCTCTATTGGGCCGACCGCAACAGCAAATGGCGACAATATCCACCGTTCCCGTTCCATGCTCGAATCGAAAAATTGCTTGACGAAGTGGAGAAGAATGATAATGGGGCTTTTTGGGGATAAATCCTTCTGCACATGGTAGAAAACGTGTTAAAAAAGCCAACGCGGAGAGCCTTGGCTCAACTCTTTCTGCCGTTGGCAGATGAGATATGTGACCTCCCTGACTACCCGCTCGGGAGAGCCCCATGGGCTCTTGTCATCAGGGAGGAACCTTTGAATGTCCCCGTTCCGATAAGCTGGGTAGCTCAAGCCCACGCATGACGTGAGCGTTTGCGGAAAACAGGGGGAAAAGGCCAGGACCCGCTACGCAGTTCCCAGCCTATGTTTAATATATAGCCGGATGCAGGATATAAATGCAATATTTTTCGAGAAAAACATGACCAACTCCTACTCTGAAGACATACTTATCGAGCAACCCGCCATCGCCCTTTTCGAGACACTTGAATGGGATACGGTGAACTGTTACCGCGAGTCCTTTGGTACTTCCGGCCTTCTCAGCCGCGAAACAAGCAACGAAGTTGTGCTCACAGTCCGTCTGCGTCTGGCGCTGAAGCGGCTGAATCCCGCCCTGCCTGCTGAAGCCATTACCCTTGCCATCGATGAGATCGCCCGAGACCGCAACCTGATGACCCCGGTGCAGGCTAACCGGGAAATCCACCTGCTCCTGAAAAACGGCGTCAAGGTAACCTTCGAGAATGCGCGGGGCGAGAGGGTAACCGAAACGGTACAGGTCATTGACTGGCTGCATCCTGAAAATAACGATTACCTGCTCACTTCACAGTTATGGGTAACCGGCGAGATGTACAAGCGGCGCTGCGACCTTGTGGGGTTTGTCAACGGATTGCCGCTGGTTTTCATCGAGCTGAAGGCTTCCCATCGCAAGCTGGAGAACGCTTTCCGTGACAACCTGCGCGACTACAAGGACACCATCCCTCAGCTCTTCTGGTACAACGCCCTGATCATCCTCAGTAACGGCAGCCAGAGTCGTATCGGCAGCCTTACCGCCAACTGGGAACATTTCGCTGACTGGAAGAAAATCAACGACGAAGGGGAAGAGGGGATCATCAGTCTGGAGACGATGTTGCGCGCCACCTGCGACAAACGCCGACTTCTCGATCTGGTGGAAAACTTCATTCTCTTTGCCGACACTCAGGGTGGCACACAGAAACTTCTGGCTAAGAACCATCAGTATCTGGGCGTCAACAGCGCCGTATCAGCGGTCGGGAAAATCCGGGAGAACCAGGGGCGGCTCGGAGTATTCTGGCACACCCAGGGGAGTGGTAAGAGCTACTCCATGGTTATGTTCGCCCAGAAGGTGCTGCGCACCCTGCCCGGCAACTGGACATTTCTGATTGTCACTGATCGGCAGGAACTGGACGGGCAGATTTATACGAACTTTGCCGGCTGCGGGATCGTAACGGAAGAGGAAAAGCGTATCCACGCAACGAGCGGAACGCACCTGAAGGAACTGTTGCAGGAGGATCACCGCTACGTTTTCACCCTGATTCAAAAGTTCCGCACTGATAAGGGGGAACAGTACCCACTGCTTTCGGACCGCTCCGACATCATAGTTATCACCGATGAAGCCCACCGCAGCCAGTACGATACCTTTGCTCTCAATATGCGTAACGCCCTCCCCAATGCCGCCTTTATCGGTTTTACCGGCACGCCGCTTATGGCCGGAGAAGAGCTGACCCGCAAGGTGTTCGGCGACTACGTCAGCGTCTACAACTTTCGCCAGTCGGTTGATGATGGTGCAACGGTGCCGCTCTTCTATGAAAACCGTATCCCGGAGCTTCAGCTTACCAACGAAAATCTGAACGAGGAGATGGAGGCGCTATTGGAGGAGGCTGAACTGGACGAAGCCCAGGAACAGCGCCTGGAGCGGGAGTTTGCTCGCGAGTACCATCTGGTTACCCGCGATGAGCGACTTGAGCGGGTAGCGCAGGATGTGGTCAGCCATTTCCTCGGTCGCGGTGATATGGGCAAAGGTATGTTCATAGCCATCGATAAACTGACCGCTGTGCGCATGTACGAGAAGGTGCAGGCTTACTGGCAGCGAGAGATATTACACCTGCAGGATGAGCTGGTGATTGCCGGGGAAGATCGTCGTGACCAGATCATGATCCGGCTGGCCTGGATGGAGCGGGCTGATATGGCGGTAGTGGTGTCCCAATCCCAGAACGAGCTGGAGCTGTTCCGGGAAAAGGGTGTCGATATCAAGCCGCATCGCCTGAGAATGGTACGGGAGGATCTGGAAAAGAAGTTCAAGAATCCAGACGATCCATTTTGCCTGGTATTTGTCTGCGCCATGTGGATTACCGGCTTTGATGTGCCGAGCTGCAACACCATCTATCTGGATAAACCGATGAAGAACCATACTCTGATGCAGACCATTGCCAGGGCCAATCGGGTCTTTAAGGACAAAGTCAACGGTCTGATCGTCGATTATGTCGGGGTTTTCCGCAATTTGCAAAAGGCGCTGGCGGTTTATGGCACCGGCTCCGGTGGCGGTGCCGGTGCCGGTGAAGGAGAGTGTCCGGTACAGGCAAAGGCATTTCTGGTGGCCAAGCTGCGGGAGAAGATCGGAGAGACCGAAGAGTTCTGCCGTCGGCATGGGATAGATGTAACTGCCATTCAAACTGCCTCCGGTTTTGATCTGGTAAAGCTTCTCGACGATGCAGTGGAGTCAATTCTGGTCAGCGACGAGGCAAAACGGACGTTCCTCGCCCTGGCAGGGTTGGTGAACCGGCTTTTCAAGGCGATCCTTCCTGATCCGGCGGTCGGAGAGTTCGGTCCAATACGCAAGCTGATAACGGTAATTGCCGAAAAAATCAGTTCTCTTGATCCAGAGGTGGACATTTCCGAAGTGATGACAAAAGTTGAAGCACTCCTCGACGAATCAGTAGCTGCCGAGGCCTATGTCATTGCCAACGCAGATAAACCGATGTGGGAGCGCCAGCACGATCTGTCAAAAATTGATTTTGAAGCACTGAGTAAACGGTTTGAAGGGGGCAGGAAGCGGACCGAAATCGAGCGATTGCGGGCGACCCTGGAGCGTAAAGTGCGGGAACTGGCAACTTTTAACCGGACTCGTCTGGATTATCTGGAGCGGTTCCAGAGTTTGATTGAGTTATACAACAGCGGTGCCTACAACGTTGAGGCCATGTTTGCAGAATTGATGAAATTTGCCGGGACCCTGAACGATGAAGAACGGCGACACATGGCCGAAAACCTGACAGAGGAAGAGCTGGCGCTTTTCGACCTCTTGACCAAACCGGAAATGGAGTTGACGGATAAGGATCGGGATCAGGTCAAGCAGGGGGCCAAGTCCCTGTTGGCACGGCTTAAAGAGGAAAAACTGGTCATTGATTGGCGTAAGCGAGAGCAGACGCGGGCTGCTGTGCGCCAGATGATCGAGATCGCTTTGGATGATTTCCTGCCGACACCGTATACCAAGGAAATCTTTGACTCAAAATGTGACCGGATTTACCAACATATCTATGACGCCTATTCCGGTCAGGGGCGGAGTCTGTATGCAACCGTTCAATAAATATCAGGAGATAAAACCATGCGTATAGGGCACGGCTACGACGTTCACCGTCTGGTGGAGGGCAGAAAGCTGATCATGGGAGGGGTTGATATCCCGTGGGAAAAGGGGCTTTTGGGACATTCCGATGCCGATGTGCTGCTGCACGCCATTGCCGACGGAATCCTGGGGGCGATCGGTGAGGGAGATATCGGCAGGCATTTCCCCGACACTGATCCGGCGTACAAAGGGGCAGACAGCCTGAAACTGCTGGCGCATGTCATGACTCTGGCCGACGGACGCGGTTTCAAATTGGGTAACCTGGATGCGACCATCATCGCCCAGATGCCGAAGATGGCGCCCTACATTCAACTCATGCGGGAAAATATTGCTCGTGTTCTCAATACTGATGTACGTCAGGTTAATGTCAAAGCCACAACTGAGGAAGGTCTCGGTTTCAGCGGATCCGGCGAAGGTATAGCAGCTCATGCGGTTGTGTTGATGGAGACAAAAGAGAGCTGCAGTGCGGCCATGGCGGAATTAAACGCAAAAAATTACATTCCATAAAACAGAGAGCAAACCGGAAAGAAAAGATTACGTTTCCTATTCCGCTTTCCCGTGCAACACTACAGCCCTTTTTCTGCCAGTTCCTCCACCAGCTTTTTCTGCTCACTATTCAGCGCTTCAGGAATATGAACCCCGATCTTCACATACAGGTCCCCTTTGGCATTTGAACCGAGCGATTTGATGCCGCACCCCTTCAGCCTGATCTTGGTGCCGGGCTGAATGCCTGCAGGCACTTTAATCCGTTTATCACCCTCTAAAGTCGGCACATCAAGAGAAATTCCAAGGCACGCAGCAGTGAACGAAATGGAACGTTCCACAAACAGGTCGCCTCCGTCGCGGATAAAAACAGGATCAGGAAGCACCTGGATGATCAGGAACAGGTCACCGGCCGGGCCGCCCCCCTCTCCCTGGGCGCCTTTGCCGGAAATGCGTATTTTGCTGCCGTTATCAACCCCGGCCGGGATTTTTACCTTCAGCTCTTCCCGCTCGCCATTACGGCGGAATGCGATCAGCTTTTCAGCGCCCTGGGCGGCGTCGCGAAACGAAACGGTCAACTCCATTTCATGGTCGCCTCCCCGCTGTGGTCCTTGCCGAAAACCGCCACGACCACCTCCACGGCCGAATGAACCGCCGAACAGACGGGAGAAAATATCCTCTGCACCTCCGCCGCCAACGCCTCCCCCCATGTCTTTATAGGCATTGCCGAAGTCGAATCCCCGGAAAATATCTTCCTGGCTGTACTGCTGGTGAAAGCCGCTGGAGCCATAGGTGTCGTATTTCTGCTTTTTATCCGGATCGGAGAGTACGGCATACGCTTCGTTGATTTCCTTGAACTTGTCTTCGGCACCTTTGTTATCTGGATTGCGGTCGGGGTGATATTTGACCGCCAGCTTGCGGAATGCCTTTTTGATATCATCTGCTGAGGCCCCTTTTTCGACTCCCAGCGTTTTGTAGTAATCAACCTGTGCCATAGTTTCATTATCCTTTCAGTTCTGAAAAATTCAAATGAACTGTAAGCGTTGTTGTGTCTGGTGTCAACTTTGACATATCCGGATTAAGCAAAAGTAAATAAAATATCTGTAAGCTTGTTGACAATGAAATTATATGCCATATAATGGTTACCATTGTATGGTAATCACATTGTGG
>VFJW01000010.1 GCA_009885845.1 Geobacter sp. | reverse complement strand
GCGGCAGGAAAAAAGTCAAAGACATTTTTATCGATCGGAAAGTGCCAATATCAGTGCGTTCGAGAGTTCCACTCCTGTTTTGCGGAACCAATCTGATCTGGCTCGCCGGAGTTTGTTCTTCTGAGTTGAATCGACTACGCGATCACGTGTACTCCCTTATAAAAGTAACCTATATGCGGCACTGATACGCAATTCAGCTTGTCAATCCCCCCCTGGTATGCTAGCTTTACAAAATTTTCAACGTCACAGATACAAACAATCACTCGGGGGTTTATTTTGAACCAGTTTTATAAGAATCTCTCACTCTGGCTGGTTATCAGCTTGATGATGATCCTGCTTTTCAACATGTTTAACAAACCGCGTCCGACCGCAGAGAAGCTGAACTTCAGCGACTTTATGACTCAGGTTGAAACAGGAAAAATCACCGCCGTCGTTATCCAGGGTAACGATATTACCGGGAAGTTCGATGGGAAGGACGGCAAGGAATTTCACACCTACAAACCCTATTCGGATGCAGACCTGACCAAGAAGCTGCTTGAGAAGAAGGTGACGATCAATGCCAAACCGGAAGAAGAAAAATTTTCCTGGTTTTCAATATTTATCTCCTGGTTCCCGCTGATTCTACTGGTCGGTGTCTGGATTTTCTTCATGCGTCAAATGCAGATGGGTGGCGGTAAGGCGATGTCGTTCGGCAAGAGCCGCGCCAAGCTGTTGACTGAGACACAGGGGAAAATTACCTTTGAAGATGTTGCAGGTATTGAAGAAGCAAAGGAAGAGCTCGAAGAAATCATCGCCTTTTTGAAGGAACCGAAGAAATTCACTGCTCTGGGTGGAAAAATCCCCAAAGGAGTGCTGCTGGTTGGTCCTCCGGGAACGGGTAAAACGTTGCTGGCCCGTGCTGTTGCCGGTGAGGCGGGTGTCCCTTTCTTTTCGATTTCCGGTTCTGACTTTGTCGAGATGTTTGTCGGTGTCGGTGCAAGCCGGGTGCGCGATCTGTTTTTACAGGGGAAAAAGAGTGCTCCCTGTATTATCTTTATTGATGAAATTGATGCGGTCGGTCGGCATCGTGGTGCCGGTATGGGAGGAGGGCACGACGAGCGCGAGCAGACTCTTAACCAGCTGCTGGTTGAGATGGACGGCTTTGAGTCCAATGAAGGTGTAATCCTGATTGCCGCCACCAACCGCCCCGACGTTCTTGATCCGGCTCTGCTCCGTCCGGGACGTTTTGACCGTCAGGTAGTTGTACCGCGTCCTGATGTCAAGGGTCGCGAAATGATTCTGAAAGTCCACTCCAAAAAGGTTCCGCTCTCTCCCGAAGTCGATCTGGCGGTCATCGCCCGGGGCACCCCCGGCTTTTCAGGTGCTGATCTGGCTAATCTGGTCAATGAAGCGGCCCTGCTGGCTGCCCGTCTGAATAAAACAGTTGCAGAACCGAGTGATTTCGACAGCGCCAAGGATAAGGTTCTGATGGGTGTTGAACGGCGCAGTATGGTGATCTCTGATGAAGAGAAAAAGAGCACCGCCTATCACGAAGCCGGTCATACACTGGTGGCCAAGCTGGTTCCGGGCACTGACCCTATTCACAAGGTTTCCATTATCCCTCGCGGCCGTGCACTGGGCGTTACCATGCAGCTTCCGATCGAAGATAAGCACAGTTATTCACGGGAATCTCTGCTGGCACGTCTGGCTGTCCTGATGGGAGGGCGCGCAGCCGAAAAACTGATCTTCGACACCTTCACCACCGGCGCCGGCAATGATATAGAGCGCGCTACCGATATGGCCCGCAAAATGGTCTGTGAATGGGGTATGAGTGACAAGATGGGACCGCTTTCCTTCGGCAAGAAGGATGAGTCGATCTTCCTCGGGCGTGAAATGGCTATGCACAAGAATTTCAGCGAAAAGACCGCCGAGCATATCGATGATGAAATCAAGCGCATCGTCGATGAATCATATGAGCGGGCACTCGGGCTTTTGCGTGATAACACCCAGAAGCTCCATGATCTTTCTGAATGCCTGGTTGAGAAGGAAAATCTGACCGGAGACCAGGTTGATGAAATCATTGCTACAGGCACATTAATCAACCGGGAACCGCCTTTGTTGATACCTGTTGAGCCGGTAGCGGAACAGGTCGATACCAAAGAGTAGACATGTCACGTTATGTGCCTCGATTGCTGCATGTTCCGACTCCTGAGCTTGCCGCCCGTGAATTGCTGCGTATGTCAGTTGACAACTACGGCATTGTTGAAATGGCCTCCAAGATGCTGACGCTCTGTGTCCAGTTCTCTCAGCTGGAGTGTCGACAGGCTAATATTCTTAAACAGGAGATGCTGTCTCTTGGGGGGGATGCTGCTGTTGCACGCGGCACAGTAGCCTGCAGTATTGTCAGCACTGATTGTGTTCTGATCGGAACGCCCAAACAGCTGAAACGTCTCTGTCAGAAGTTAAAAGCTCAGCCGTTCGGATTGCCGGAACTGGCAGGGGAATTGGATCGTCTGCTGGCACGGGTTGCCCTGGCACCGACCGTGTGGAAAACATCCCGACGTTCGTTTCCACTCAAGCGCCCGTTGATTATGGGAATCCTGAATATTACCCCGGACTCATTTTTTGATGGTGGCCATACCTTCGACCCTGAACGCGCGTATGAAAAAGCCGTGCAGATGGAAGCAGAAGGCGCTGATATCATTGATGTCGGTGGTGAGAGTACCCGCCCCGGCGCAGCACCAGTGTCGGTACATGAGGAGATGGACCGCATAATTCCGGTTATCGAACGACTTGCCGGTACTCTTAAATGTGCCATCTCGGTCGATACCTGGAAAAGTGCTGTTGCCGACAGAGCACTCATCGCCGGTGCGGAAATCATCAATGACATTAGCGGCTTCAATTTTGACCCGCACATGTCCGGATTAGCTGCCTCAAGCGGAGCCGGTGTTGTGCTGATGCACACACGGGGCACGCCCGGTACCATGCAGCAGAATACGAAGTATGACGACCTTATGGGGGAAATAATTACCGGTCTGCACACGTCGATTGTCCGTGCTCGTGAAGCCGGTGTTTCCGGTGACTGTATTGCAATAGATCCCGGGATCGGTTTCGGTAAGGATGCTTCGGGCAACCTGGAACTGTTACGGAGACTGGCTGAATTGTCAGGCTTCGGTCTGCCGATCCTGACCGGTCCGTCCCGCAAGTCATTCATCGGCAAGGCTTTGGGGCGGGATCGCACTGATGACAGGCTTTTCGGCACCGCCGCAACGGTAGCTCTCTCTGTATCTCATGGCGCTTCAATCGTGCGCGTGCATGATGTCAGGGCAATGCGTGACGTTGCTGATATGGCGTACGCCGTTATGCACACCTGAACAGAATGAATGCCCGTTTCAAAGAGGAAGCATGGCTCCATTTTTCGACAGCGCCACCCTGCTCGGCTTATTCGACAAGCTTCTTGTTGTTGCTCTTGTTTACGGCTGCACGCTGATCCTCAAAAAAGAGGCGGCACTTCGCTTTCTTGCAGTTTTAACTACCCTCTTTGCGGCCGAGTTCTGCTCACATGCTCTTGGGCTTACCGCAACCGCATCCTTCTTGCATTTACTGATTTCCTCTGCGCCGATTATACTGGTAATCATCTTTCAGAGTGATATTAAGCGGGCACTTTTTTCATTCTGGAAGCGTCATAAGTCAGGTGAAGGTGACAGTCCTGATGTGACATCGACCGTCGATGAATTGTCCAAAGGACTTCACGATCTGGCTGAACGAAGAATCGGCGCCTTGATCGTTATTATCCGCCAGATGTCGATTGATCACCTGATCCAGGTCGGAACCGAGATCGATGCCAAGGTTACCAGTGAATTACTCAATTCTATTTTTCTTCCGTATTCTCCGATTCATGACGGTGCAGTTATTATTCAACGGGAAAAGATAACTTCGGCCGGTTGTATCCTGCCGCTTTCTCAAAATCCGGATATTTCAAAAAGCTTCGGAACCCGCCATCGCGCCGCGCTTGGCATATCTGAACAAACAGATGTTCTGGTGCTGGTTGTTTCCGAGGAAACCGGGAAAATATCAATCGTTCATGAAGGGAAAATTACCTATGATGCCGATCCGGCCGAAATCCGGCGGCTTTCCCGCAAAGCGATAGAAGGAAGGCGTGCTCCGAGAGTCACTGCCACGCCGGAACATTAAGCCTAAAATAAGCATTTGAAACACGGAGCAACTGCCAAAAGTAGGCGCCTCTAGGCGAGCAACGGAGTAAAAAACAAAGAAGAATCTTATTGAAAAAGCCTTTTAGAGACGCACTTTTTTGGTGAATGATGTTTTGATGTAACACAATGATTTCTCTGTTGCTTCGTTGCTCTGTGTTATTCGATCTGTCGTTTCAATGAAGAGCTCTAAGGAGATATTCGAAAATGAAAAAACTGTTTGGTACTGACGGCGTTCGCGGCGTAGCCAATGTGCATCCCATGACTACCGAAATGGCAATGCAGCTTGGTCGAGCGGCTGCCTATATTTTCAAGGGGGGGAGAAATCGCCGCCACCGCATCGTGATTGGTAAAGATACTCGCCTCTCCGGGTATATGCTGGAAAACGCGCTGGTTGCCGGTATCTGCTCAATGGGAGTCGATGTCCTGCAGGTTGGGCCGTTGCCGACCCCGGGTATCGCCAACATTACGACATCCATGCGCGCTGATGCCGGAGTTGTTATTTCTGCTTCGCATAATGCCTTCCAGGACAACGGCATAAAGTTCTTCTCGGCCGATGGTTTCAAGTTACCGGACGAACTGGAGCTGAAAATTGAAAAACTTATCGAATCAAAAAAAATTGATGCCCTCCGGCCTACCGCGACTGAAGTCGGTAAAGCGTATCGTATCGAAGATGCCGCCGGTCGTTATATCGTCTATCTCAAAAACACATTTCCTCAGGAAATGGACCTTTCCGGCCTGAAAATAGTTCTTGATTGTGCCAACGGTGCGGCCTACAAAGTTGCTCCGGCCGTGTTTGAAGAGTTGGGGGCAGAGGTAATCCCCTACGGAGTCAAGCCTAACGGTACGAATATCAATGCCGGGTGCGGTTCAACCTGTCCGTCTGTTATCAGTGAAGCGGTTAAGCTGCATCGAGCCGATATCGGCATTGCTCTGGACGGCGACGCCGATCGTGTAATCGTCTGTGATGAATTCGGCAATGAAGTCGATGGAGATCACATCATGGCCATTTGTGCCAGCGACATGCTGAAGCGCAAACTTCTCAAGAAGAAAACGCTCGTGGCAACAGTTATGAGCAATATGGGGCTTGATATTGCCCTTCGTAAATGCGGCGGTAAAATAATCAAAACTGATGTCGGTGATCGATATGTTGTCGAGGCTATGCGCGCAGGCGGCTACAACCTGGGAGGTGAGCAGTCCGGACATATGATCTTCCTCGACTACAATACAACCGGGGACGGGATACTGTCGGCCTTACAACTTCTGGCAGTTATGCGCCGTGAGGAAAAAACGCTCTCTGAGCTGGCTGAAATTATGATTCCCCTGCCGCAGGTGCTCTGCAATGCGCGTGTACGGGAAAAAATCGACATTTATTCAATCAGAGATGTGGCAGCAAAAATCAAGGATGTCGAGGAGAAACTTGGCAAAGAAGGGCGGGTGCTGATACGTTATTCCGGTACCGAACCGCTGCTCAGAGTTATGATAGAGGGGCAGGACAAATACGAGATCACCACATGGGCCAATGAGATTTGTGATCTCGTAAAGAAACATATCGGAGAGAAATAATGGCAAAACTGGGACTTAATATAGATCATATAGCCACGGTCCGCCAGGCGCGCGGCGGTGTTGAGCCGGATCCTGTGATAGCTGCTGCAATTGGCGAAATGGCCGGAGCCGAGGGAATAACCATTCATCTTCGTGAGGATCGCCGCCACATCCAGAACCGCGATCTTGAAATACTGCGGCGCACCGTAAAGAGCAAGCTTAATCTCGAGATGGCGGCTACTCAGGAAATGGTGCGAATAGCGCTTGCCGTCAAGCCGGAACAGGTAACGCTGGTGCCGGAAAAGCGTCAGGAACTGACGACTGAAGGCGGCCTGGACGTCATTGTAAATGCCAAACTGATTGCAGATACGATTAAAAGGTTAAAAGATGGTGGAATAGTAGTCAGTCTGTTTGTTGATCCAAGCCAGGAACAGATCAAAGCGTCCAAAAAAACCGGTACAGATTATATCGAGATCCACACCGGTGCTTATGCCGAAGCGGTTACATGGGACGAGCAGCAGCATGAACTTGAACATATCGATACAGCCATCAAGTTGGCCCGTAAAGTAGGTTTGGGAGTGAATGCCGGACATGGTCTTAATTATGTTAATATCAAGGCAATTGCTGCGCTGGGAGGTATCGAGGAGTATAACATCGGGCACTCCATCATAGCCCGTGCCATGTTGGTCGGGTTGGACCGGGCGGTGCGCGACATGGTTGAACTGCTCAAATACGCATGATTTACGGAATCGGCATTGATATTGTTGCAATAGAGCGTTTTCAGCGTTTTATTGATTCCGGCAATTCAGCCATCATTGAACGCCTGTTTACGCAGGTGGAACGTTCCCGGTGCGGCAACAGAAAAGATACCGCTTCATGTCTGTCGGCACGGTTTGCAGCAAAGGAAGCTTTTTTGAAGGCGCTGGGAACCGGCCTCCGGGACGGCATTTCATGGCAGGATATGGAAATATCAAATACCGATCTGGGAAAACCTGAGCTGGTGCTGTCCGGAAAAGCGGCAGAGCAGTTTCAGAGTAATGGGCTGCTCAGAGCACATCTTTCCCTGTCTCACGATGGTGGCAGTGCCGCAGCGATGGTGGTTTTGGAGTCAATATGAGAGTGGTTACCGCACATACCATGCAGGATATCGACCGGCAGGCTATCGAAGAGGCGGGGATTTCCGGTCTGCACATGATGGAAAATGCGGGGAGAAGCTGCGTTGAAGAGATAATCGCCGGGTTCGGATTGCAAGGCCGGTCAGTTGTTATTGCCGGTAAAGGCAACAACGGTGGAGATGGGTGTGTCATCGCCCGCCTGCTTATTCAGAAAGGGTGGAATGTCAAAGTTGTTATCCTTGCCGATCGTGAACAAATCACCGGAGATGCGGCGGCAAATCTGGAAAAACTCCCCGGTTCAGTTGTTGATTATTGTGCCGGGGAAGGTCAGTTGTCTGCCCGACATATAGAAGATCTTTTTCAGGCTGACGTAATCGTCGACGCACTTTTTGGAACCGGACTGCGCAGTAATATCAGCGGTATGTACCTTGAAGCGATTGGCCTGATAAATACGTCCGGTCGTCCCGTTCTTTCGGTTGACATCCCGTCCGGCATACATGGCACGACCGGCAGGGTGATGGGGGACGCCGTCAAGGCAGATATAACCGTTGCATTTGCTTTTGCCAAACTGGGACATGTGCTCTACCCGGGAGCCGAACATACCGGACGACTGGTGGTCGCTGACATCGGGATCCCGAAAAATCTGATGGAATCGGCGCCCGGTTACGATTTTTTAAATGCAGATACGATGGCCCCCATGGTGCAGCGACGTGATCGCCTCGCTCACAAAGGGCATTTCGGGCATTGTCTCATCATCGCTGGCTCAACCGGGAAAACCGGTGCTGCGTCACTGGCTGCTAACAGTGCGGTGCGGGCCGGCTCCGGGATGGTAACCCTGGCGGTGGCCGAAAGCATACATAGTATTCTAGAGATAAAGACGACAGAAGCAATGACGGTTCCACTTCCCGATTCCGGCAGTGGCCACCTGACAAACAGCGCCTTTCCGGCAATTGAAAAACACCTTGTTGATAAGGATGCCGTGGCGATCGGCCCCGGTCTCGACCGTCGTCCCGGGACGTATGCTCTGGTTCAAAAGCTGGTTGAGACGGTTGCGTTGCCGCTGGTTATCGATGCAGACGGCCTGAATGCAATAGCAGAAGACATTACGGTATTAAAACGAAAAAAATCGAAGCAGGTGATCCTCACACCGCATCCTGGTGAAATGTCACGCCTTCTCGGTGCTTCGATACCGGATGTGGAGGCAATTCGTATTTCAGTCGCTCAGGAATTTGCCCGAAACTACGGTGTTTTTCTGGTGCTCAAAGGATCGCGCACCATCATTGCTTCTCCTGCCGGAACCGCTGCAATTAACGGCAGCGGCAATCCGGGCATGGCTACCGGCGGTATGGGCGATGTGCTGACCGGCATCATCGTGTCCCTGCTGGGGCAGGGGTATGACGCCTGGGATGCCTGCCGACTGGGGGTGTTCCTGCATGGATTTGCTGCGGACATGGTTGCGGAAGAAAAAGGTGAAATTGGTATAAATGCTTCGGATGTAGTTGAACAACTTCCTCACGCCTATAATAAATTATTACAAATACCCTGCTGACGAACCTGACAGATGTTCGTTATCAATAATAAAAGGAGAACTGCCATGCTGACTGTTGCTGATATTATGTCCCAAAGTGTAGTTTCCATCAAGTCGACAACCACTGTGCGCGAAATGGCCGCTATTTTTGACACCATGCGCTTTGGAACGCTTCCAATCGTTGATGACGCCGGAAATCTGAAAGGAATTGTTACCGCATCCGATCTGGTTGAACGGGATCGGCCTCTGCATATGCCGACGGTTATATCCCTTTTTGACTGGATTATACCGATTGAAGGGGAGGGCTCCCTGCAGAGGGAACTGGATAAAATAACAGCACAAACCGCTGCAGAATTGGCATCAACGAATGTTGTCACCGTTGCACCTTCTGATTCTGTCAGTAGTGCTGCCGAAATCATGAGCAGCAAAAAACTGCATGCACTTCCTGTTGTCGAAGGTAAAAAACTGGTCGGCATGGTATCGCGGATTGACATTATCCGCTCAATGAACCTGTAGTGTCTGTATTGCAGGTTTCATCCGGTTCTCCCGGCGAAACTGAGGAGCTCGGAGCCAGCATCGGCTCACTTCTTCCGGTCGGTTCGTTTCTGGCGTTACGCGGTGATCTTGGTGGAGGGAAGACTTGTCTGACGAGGGGAGTGGTTGCTTCGCTGGCCCCTCAAAGTGTCCATCTTGTGGCAAGCCCGACGTATGCGATTATGAATTGTTATCCCGGCACTACTCCGGTATATCATTTCGATTTCTACCGCTTACCCGGCGATAACGACATAGAAGAGCTCGGATTTGAAGATTTTTTTTATGGGGATGGTGTCTGTGTGGTTGAATGGTCTGAGCGTCTTGTGGAATTGTTGCCACCGGATGTGCTGACTCTTCTGTTTGAATATGCCGGCGAGGATCGCCGACTGATTACTATCGCCGGTTCCGGGCAATCATCCTGCAAGGTACTTGAACAGTTGGCAGAAAGGCTTTCGCAACAAAAAAACTTTGACCCGAAGTCAGGTAATCTGTTATAGACCAAGCGCTAATCGGGAACATCTCTTCAACACATTATTACATAAGGAGAGCAGTATGGCACTTGTAGTACAGAAGTACGGCGGCACTTCGGTCGGCACACCTGATCGAATCAAAAATGTTGCCAGGCGCATTATCAAAACTTATGACGCGGGAAACGACGTGATAGTGGTGGTCTCTGCCATGTCGGGTGAAACCAACAAGCTGGTTGCACTTGCCAATGAAATGTGTGAAATCCCGGACGGACGCGAATATGACGTACTGGTGGCAACCGGCGAACAGGTCACTATCGGTCTGCTCTCCATGTATCTCAAGTCACAGGGATATAAGGCAAAATCCTATCAGGGGTGGCAGGTCCCGATCATTACCGACTCAACTGCCACGAAAGCCCGTATCGAGAGCATAGGTGACAAAAACATCCGTGCCGATCTCAAAGAAGGAACCATTATTGTTCTGGCAGGTTTTCAGGGGGTAGATGCCGCCGGGAATGTAACAACTCTTGGGCGGGGCGGGTCCGATACTTCTGCGGTTGCTATCGCAGCGGCACTCAAAGCGGATGTCTGCGAGATCTACACCGATGTTGACGGAGTGTACACGACCGATCCCAATGTTTGTAAAGAGGCCCGCAAAATCGAAAAAATATCGTATGACGAGATGCTCGAACTGGCGAGTCTTGGTGCCAAGGTTCTTCAGATTCGTTCGGTTGAGTTTGCCAAAAAATATAATGTGGACGTGCACGTCCGCTCAAGTCTTAATGAAAATACCGGTACAATGGTTACCAGGGAGGATTCGGATATGGAAGGAATACTTGTTTCAGGAGTTGCGTACGATAAAAATGAAGCCAAAATCTCGGTCAAAGGGGTGCCTGACAAACCCGGTATTGCCGCGAAAATTCTCACTCCGCTGTCTGATGCCGCCATCTCGGTTGATATGATTGTTCAAAATGTCAGTGACAACGGCTTGACCGACTTCACCTTCACCGTTACCAAGGCTGACCTGAAACAGGCCCTTTTGATTACGAACGGAGTTGCCAGGGAGGTTGAAGCCAAACAGGTGCTTTCTGACGAAAATATCAGTAAAATTTCAATCGTCGGTCTCGGGATGCGGAGTCATGCCGGTGTAGCAACTCAAATGTTCACGGCACTCTCCCAAAACAACATCAATATCCAGATGATCTCAACATCGGAAATAAAAATATCGGTGGTGATTGATGAGAAATACACCGAATTGGCCGTACGCGTCATGCACGAAACTTTTGACATGGCCGGGTGAAGCATTTTCGCAGATGCACCAAGAATTATTCGGGGTGGAACAGTTAATTGTTCCACCCCGTTTTTGTCTGAAATTCAACGAAGATGTGTCTCGTCAGGGAGTGCGCTCTTTTTGTTTGCGTCTGCGCAATTCAGTAAAGAAGGTACTCAGCAGGTTGGAACACTCACTTTCAAGAACACGCGGCAGAAGTTCGACACAGTGATTAAGGCGGGGATCGTTTGAGAAGTCGTAAAGCGAACCGGCAGCTCCTCCTTTCGGGTCATAACAGCCGAAGACAACGGTAGGGATACGGGCGAGGATGATTGCTCCCATGCACATCGTACAGGGTTCCAGGGTGACATACAGAACGGTGTCAAGGAGTCGCCAGGAGCCGAGTTTCCGGGCGGCTTTTCTGATGGCGATCAATTCGGCGTGGCCCGTTGGGTCCTGGTTTGATTCACGCAGGTTATGGCCGCGGGCGATGATTTTGTTGTTCCGGACAATAACGCAGCCGATCGGCACCTCCTCCCTGGCTTGTGCCTTGCCGGCTTCAGTGATGGCACGGCGCATCCACTCTTCGTGGGTGTGCGGCGGGGCTGGTTTTTCATGGGAGCTGAAGTGTGAAATAAATAAGAGTCCTTTAGTGCGGTGGTTTGTGTCAGACAATAAGCGCACTTAGCATATTTGACAATAAGTATTGGTAAATAACCCAGCTTGTGTACGCCTTGACCTAATTACCTGGTTTAATAAAGTTTGAACCTGACTCCGCAGGCTGCTCCGGAAAAGAGCGGTTTTTGTGGGCGGTTTTTGTGTTGATAATTACCTGTTTGCATGCTATGTCTCCAACGCTTTGAAGGCCGGTTCTGACTGAAAAAAGCTGTGCAGCATAATCCAATACTTCTGGAGGTGGACTGTGATCGACAAAATTGTACGAGTGCTGGTCTGTTTTACGTTTTTTGGTGTGTCGCTGGCGAATGCTGAACAGTATCCGTCAAAAGTGATTACCATCGTAGTGCCTTTCTCTGCGGGCGGTCCGACTGATACGTCTGCACGCCTGCTTGGCAAGACAATGGGCGACGCGCTTAAGACCCAGATGATAGTAGAGAATGTGGCCGGTGCCGGAGGTACAATTGCAGCCGCCAGGGTGGCTAAATCCGCCCCTGACGGGTATACGGTTTTTTTTCACCACATCGGTTTTTCGACCGCACCCTCTCTCTACCGAAAGCTGCCTTATGATACGATCCGGGATTTTGAGCCGATCGGACTGATCGGTGATGTGGCGATGACGCTGGTTGCTCGAAAGGATTTCCCGGCCAGGGATCTTAAGGAACTAGTTACGTATGTCAAAGCCAACAAGGATAAGGTCAATTTGGCCAACGCCGGATTGGGCGCTGCGTCGCACTTGTGCGGCATGCTCTTCATGTCGGCGATCCAGACAGATTTCACCACCATTCCCTATAAAGGAACCGGCCCGGCAATGAACGACCTGCTCGGAGGCCAAGTTGACTTCATGTGCGACCAGACTTCCAATACCATCAGCCAGATCAAGGCCGGCAAGGTCAAGGTTTACGGAGTGACGACCAAGTCTCGGGTGTCGGTGCTGCCCGACGTACCGACGTTGCATGAAGCCGGACTGCCCGGATTTGAGGTTTCCGTGTGGCAGGGGTTGTACGTGCCGAAGGGAACGCCGAAGCCGATCATTGACACACTTGTCAAGGCCCTGCAGACGGCACTGGCCGATCCCGCCCTGAAGAAGCGTTTTGTGGAGTTGGGGACCGACCCTGCCTCGAAAGAGAGCGCTACCCCGGCGGCATTACGCAAACACCTCAAATCTGAAATAGACAAATGGGCCCCGATCATCAAAAAGGCCGGCGTCTACGCAGATTAAGCGTTCTATTAGCTGCTGCTGAGGCCGGGAGTTGATCCCGGCCTCAGCATTTATCACCATACATATTACACGTTTTCACCATTCCTCTTCTTCTGGAGATCGTCTTGGCCTCAATCGTTCGCGGTACGAAGGATTTCTGGACCGGCATCATCTATATCGCTATCGGAATTGCGGCGATCTTCTTCATTAGCGACTTCAAGATGGGCACCGCCGTCAAGATGGGCCCCGCTTATTTCCCCACGGTTCTCAGCGGTCTCCTGATCCTGATCGGGATCATTTCTTTTGTCCGTTCTTTCATCCAGCACGGCAGTCCTGTAAGCGGGTACGCGTTTAAAGGACTCATTCTGGTGACTTTTTCCACACTTCTGTTCGGCTTTATCGTCCGTGGCGCCGGCCTGGTAATCGCGTTGCCGCTGCTGGTGATCATCAGTTCTTATGCCAGCAAACAGTTCCATTGGAAGTACTCACTCGGAATGGCTGCCGGACTCACCATGTTCTGTATTCTGATATTCCTGAAGGGATTGGGAGTGCCGCTTCCGATTCTGGGATCATGGTTCGGCAGATAACCGAAAGACGATTACAGGGGAACCTATGGAACTTCTATCTAACCTCAGCCTGGGATTTTCGGTTGCAATCACTCCGGGTAATTTGCTGTACTGTCTGGCAGGAGTTTTTCTCGGCACTCTTATCGGGGTGCTGCCCGGACTCGGACCGACCGCCACCATCGCAATGCTGCTTCCAATTACATTCACCCTGCCGCCTGTATCCGCCCTTATCATGCTGGCGGGCATTTACTATGGTTCCCAGTATGGCGGTTCCACGACGTCCATTCTGATCAATGTGCCGGGCGAGGCCGCCTCGGTGGTCACTGCGCTGGACGGGTATCAGATGGCGCGCAAGGGGCGGGCCGGTGTGGCCCTGACAACGGCTGCCGTCGGGTCCTTTTTCGCCGGCACAGTAGCAACTTTACTGCTCGCTCTGTTCGCACCGCCTCTTGCGGAGTTTGCACTCAAGTTCGGACCAGCCGATTATTTTTCACTGATGGTGCTGGGACTGCTCGCCTCGGTGGTGCTTGCCCAGGGATCCCTGCTTCATGCCATCGGCATGGTTGTGCTCGGTCTGCTCCTGGGGTTGGCCGGCACCGATGTCAATTCCGGTGCGCAGCGGTATACCTTTGGTATGCCCGAGCTTGCCGACGGTATTGGTTTTGTGGTCGTTGCCATGGGTATGTTCGGACTGGCCGAGATTATACGCAACCTTGAGCACAATGAAGATCGAACGTCGGCGGTGACCAAAATCACCAGCCTGATGCCGAGCCGTGACGATTGGAGGCGCATGGTGGGGCCGATCCTGCGCGGGACCGCCATTGGCTCGGCCCTCGGCATCCTTCCCGGAAGCGGATCCATTCTGGGCGCCTTCGCGGCATACTCCATCGAAAAGAAAATCTCGAAAAATTCGGCGGAATTCGGCAAGGGAGCCATTGAAGGCGTCGCTGCTCCCGAATCAGCCAATAACGCCGGTGCCCAGACCTCATTCATTCCCATGCTGACCATGGGAATCCCATCCAACCCTGTCATGGCGCTCATGGTCGGAGCGATGATCATCCAGGGCATTCAGCCGGGCCCCTCGGTGATGGTGGAACAGCCGGCGCTCTTTTGGGGAATCATTGTTTCCATGTGGATCGGCAACCTGTTCCTCATCATACTCAACCTGCCTATGGTCGGGATGTGGGTGAAGATAGTGACGATACCCTACCAGTATCTTTTTCCGGCGATTCTTGTCTTTTGTTCTATCGGCGTATTTAGCTTGAAGAACACTCAGTTCGACATCTACTTCATGGCGATATTCGGAGCGCTTGGATATATGTTTACCAAACTGGACTGCGAACCGGCGCCGATGCTTCTCGCCTTTATCCTCGGTCCTATGATGGAAGAGTATCTGCGCCGTGCGCTGTTGCTCTCGCGCGGTGATCCGATGGTCTTTTTAACGCGTCCGATCAGTGCCACTCTGCTTGCGGTTGGTGTACTGGCTATCGTAGTTGCGAGCATTCCGGCTCTGTACAGGAAACGCGAAGAGGCTTTCCGCGAGGAATGATAGAAGAAGTTTTCAGGAGAAGAGTAGATTTCCATGGATATCACGAGCCCACAATTTTACCTGGCTGTACTCCAGATTATCACCATTGACGTTCTATTGGGGGGCGACAATGCGGTAGTGATTGCTCTGGCCTGCCGCAAACTCCCTGAACAGCAACGGAAAAAAGGGATCTTCTGGGGTGTCGTCGGGGCAATCATACTGCGCATCATGCTGATCTTTTTTGCTCTCCAGCTTTTATCTCTGCCGTACCTCAAGATTGCCGGAGCACTTCTGCTTTTATGGATCGGTATCAAGCTTCTTCAGCCCGAAGCGGAAGATGGACACGGATCTATTGAAGAATCAACCAATCTACTTGGAGCCATAAGAACTGTCATTATCGCCGATGTGGTCATGAGCATGGATAATGTCATTGCGGTCGCCGGTGCCGCAAAAGGGGAGCTGGGGCTGGTGGTGTTCGGGATTCTTTTCAGTGTGCCGATCATCGTCTGGGGGAGCAGGATTGTCCTTACATTGATGGACCGCTTTCCGGTTGTTATTACTCTGGGGGGAGCACTGCTGGGTTGGATTGCCGGCGGGATGCTGGTTTCCGACAAGGCACTGCAACCATATTTACAGGGAGTTCCCGGCTGGCTGCACTATGTAACAGCAATTTTTGGCGCATTGATGGTAGTGGCTGTCGGAAAGTTTCTTGCGAAGAGGACAATGGGCGAAAGGCGTCAATTGATCGATCTCGCAATTCAACAGCCAGCTGAAGAGACACCTGCTACTGATTAAGCAAATAGAGGAAAGGGTATTCATGCGCAAGATTCTGGTGCCGATTGATGGTTCTCTACATTCGATGAGGGCGCTCGACGTCGTTCTCAGCCGACGCGAAAATGATATGCAAGCGGAGATTCACCTGTTGAATGTCCAGTTCCCGGTTGACTCCGGCCACGCCCGGATGTTTGTCAGTGAGGAGGCTCTCCACGACTACCATCAGGCAGAGGGGGTTATTGCACTCGAAGAAGCGGGGAAAAAACTTGATGATGCCCACATAGCCTATTCACGGCATGTGCTGGTTGGCCATGTTTCTGAAACGATTGTCAGGTTTGCCCAGGAAAAGGGGTTCGATGAGATTGTTATGGGTACGCATGGCCGGTCAGCCCTGATGCATTTGGTGCTCGGTTCGATAGCATCTGAGGTTGTACGAATGTCTCATCTGCCGGTGACACTGGTAAAGTAAGACGCATCAGCCTGAACAATTTCAGAATAAATAGAAGCATTTACATAAATCGCCGTGAAATCTTCCATTCCAGGGTTTCACGGCGTTTCTACATTTTTCAAGCTGGTCCGCTCCAAGACCAAGTTTTACCAGATGATGGGGCGCGGTAACCATAGTTCCTGACTGGACACACCCAAACGCTTAGCATTCACCCCTTTTCCCCTTTACTTTCCCGCCATCTTTATTTATCCTTCACAGTCCTAATTTTGAGAGTACGAAGGAATTCATGGAAATCAGCAGAATCCGCAACTTCTCCATTATTGCACACATCGATCACGGCAAATCTACCCTGGCTGACCGCCTTCTTGAATATACCGGTACGGTTTCCGACCGGGATAAGCAGAATCAGTTCCTTGATAAAATGGATCTGGAGCGGGAACGGGGCATTACCATCAAGGCCCAGACGGTGCGTCTTAATTATCGTTCTGATGCCGGTATCGATTATGTTCTCAACCTGATTGACACTCCCGGTCATGTTGACTTCACTTATGAGGTTTCCCGTTCGCTGGCCGCCTGTGAAGGGGGATTGCTGGTGGTTGACGCATCCCAGGGGGTCGAAGCGCAGACTCTGGCTAACGTGTATCTCGCTCTGGATATAAATCTGGAGGTTTTTCCGGTACTGAACAAGATCGACCTTCCCGCCGCGGACCCGGAGCGGGTGAAGCAGGAGATCGAGGACATTATCGGCATCGATGCTCACGATGCGGTTCTGGCCAGTGCCAAAGAGGGCATCGGCACACACGAGATTCTCGAGCAGATCGTTACAAAAATTCCACCGCCCGTCGGGGACGCCGAGGCTCCGCTCAAGGCACTGCTGTTCGACTCCTGGTATGATCAGTACCAGGGGGTCATCATTCTGGTGCGCATTTTTGACGGCACACTTAAAAAAGGTGACAAAATCCAGTTAATGTCGACCAACAGCGCGTTCGAAGCACTTAAGGTCGGGGTTTTTGCGCCGGCAATGGTTGAAGTGTCGGAGCTTGCGGCAGGGGAGGTCGGTTTCATAATCGCCGGCATCAAGGATGTTGCCGATGCCAAGGTAGGGGACACGGTAACTCTGCTGCATCGCCAGTGTCTGAAGGCGCTGGATGGATTTAAGGAAGTAAAACCGATGGTTTTCTCCGGTTTGTATCCGATCGATACCGTCCAGTACGAGCAGCTGCGCGATGCCCTGGCCAAGTTGAAACTCAACGATTCATCGTTCAGTTTCGAGCCGGAGACATCACTGGCACTCGGTTTCGGATTCCGTTGCGGTTTTCTCGGACTCCTGCATATGGAAATTATTCAGGAACGGCTGGAGCGCGAATTTGCGCTCGAACTGATTACCACCGCTCCGACGGTTGTCTATCGTGTGCATAAGATAAATGGCGAAGTGTATTCCATTCAGAGTGCCAATCAGATGCCTGAACTGCAAAGCACGGAGTTTCTGGAAGAACCCTTTATTCTGGCGCATATCCATGTGCCGAATGAATTTGTCGGTGGTGTTTTGGCACTCTGTGAAGACAAACGCGGCGTGCAGCGAGAGATAAAATATCTGACTCCGACACGTGTCATGATTATCTACGAACTGCCGTTGAACGAAATAGTGCTGGATTTTTACGACCGACTTAAATCGATCACCAAAGGGTATGCTTCTCTGGATTATGAACATCTTGAATACCGGCAGAGCGATCTGGTCCGTATGAATGTCATGATCAACGGAGAGGTCGTTGATGCCCTGTCGCTGATCCTGCACCGTGAAAAAGCCTATTTCCGGGGTCGTGATCTTGTCTCCAAGATGAAAGAGTTGATTTCGCGGCAAATGTTTGAGGTGGCAATTCAGGCAGCCATCGGCAACCGGATTATTGCCCGTGAAACGGTTAAGGCGATGCGTAAGGATGTCCTGGCGAAATGTTACGGCGGCGATATAACCCGTAAACGGAAGCTGCTTGAAAAACAGAAAGAAGGCAAAAAACGGATGAAAAATGTCGGTAATGTCGAGTTGCCGCAGGAAGCATTTCTGGCAATTTTGAAAGTCGACTGACAGTCTCTATTTAAAAAGGAAACCGCATGGAAGAGCATCAGGAATCATCTCAGGCTGAGTCATCTTCGCCTCAACAGGAGCCGTTTAAAAAGAAGGGTCTGATCCGGGAGTATGCCGAGTCGATTATAATTGCAATACTGCTGGCTCTGGTAATCCGTACGTATCTGGTCCAGGCGTTTAAAATTCCGTCCGGTTCAATGGAGGATACGCTGGCGATCGGTGATCATCTGCTGGTCAGCAAGTTTACCTACGGCACCAAAATCCCCTTTGTTGACAAGCGTGTATTGACGATTCGTGACCCGCGTCAGGGTGATGTGATCGTTTTCGAATATCCCGAGGATCCGAGCAAAGATTTTATCAAACGGGTTATCGGTGTCCCGGGAGATGTGGTAGAGGGGAAAGAGAAGAAGGTCTACGTTAACGGCAAGCCGTATGAAAACCCGCATGAGGTGCACAAGGAAAAGGATGTTATTCCGAAAGAGATGAATCCGCGTGATACGTTTGGTCCGGTTACCGTGCCGGCAGGTTCTTACTTTGTGATGGGTGACAACCGTGATCGCTCCTATGACAGTCGTTTCTGGAAATTTGTCCGTCGAGATCAGATCAAGGGGCTGGCATTTATCAAGTACTGGTCGTGGGATCATGAAAAACTCAGGCCGCGGTTCGGGAACATCGGCAGAGTAATAAACTGAAATGCAATTTTAACTCAATAGAAAAACCGGAGGATAGTATGGATACTCTTGGAAGCTGGAAACGAACTCAGTACTGTGGTGATCTGCGTGCCTCCGACATCGGCAGTGAAGTGATACTTATGGGGTGGGCGCTGCGTCGCCGCGATCATGGCGGACTCATCTTTATCGATCTGCGCGACCGGGAAGGGATCGCTCAGGTAGTGTTCGATCCTGAAGTTAATCCGTCAGGGCACGCAGTTGCCGAATCAGTACGTAGTGAATTCGTACTTGCGGTTCGGGGTACGGTCATTCCCCGTCCGGAAGGTACCGTCAACCCGAATATGAAGACCGGTGAGGTTGAAATTCAGGTGCTGGAGTGTAAGCTGCTCAACCGCTCCAAACCACTTCCATTTATGCTCGACGAACATAGCGATATCAATGAAAATATCCGTCTGAAGTATCGCTATCTCGATCTCCGTCGCCCTCAGCTGCAGTATAACCTGATCCTCCGTTCGAAGGTCGCCCAGCTGACTCGCTCATACCTGACAGACAACGGCTTTTTAGAGCTGGAAACTCCGTTCCTTACCAAATCGACCCCGGAAGGTGCGCGTGATTTTCTGGTGCCGTCCCGTATCAATCAGGGACATTTTTATGCACTGCCGCAGTCACCCCAGATTTTTAAACAGATTCTTATGATTTCCGGCTTTGACAAATATTTCCAGGTTGTCCGTTGTTTCCGGGATGAGGATTTGCGGGCAGACCGCCAGCCGGAGTTCACCCAGATCGACTGTGAGATGTCTTTCATTGACCAGGAGGATATTATTACGGTTATGGAAGGGCTGATTTCGCGTGTTTTTGCTGAAGCGAAGGGCGTTTTTGTTCAGTTGCCGATTGAACGCCTTACCTACGCCGAAGCAATTCGCCGTTTCGGCCTTGATAATCCGGACCTTCGTTTCGGTATGGAGCTGTGCGATCTGACGGACATCGTCAAAACCTCCGGCTTTAAAGTTTTTGCCGATGTATCTGCCAAAGGGGGGATAATCAAAGGTATCAATGCCAAAGGATGCGCGAAGTTTTCCCGTAAGGATATCGACGGCCTGACAGATTTTGTTAAAATTTATGGTGCCAAGGGACTTGCCTACGTCAAGATCGAAAATGGTGAGTGGCACTCTCCGATTGCCAAGTTCTTTACTGCGGAAGAAATAGCCACCATGAATACTGCTTTCGGCGCAGAAGAGGGAGACCTGCTTTTCTTCGTGGCTGACAAACCGAAGGTTGTAAATGACTCACTAGGTAAGCTGCGTAACCACCTGGCAAACCTTCTCAAGTTGACCAGTAAGGATGAGTTCCGTTTTGTATGGATAACCGAATTTCCTCTTCTCGAGTGGGATGACGAGGATAAGCGCTGGTGTGCGGTTCACCACCCTTTTACCGCTCCAATGGACGAAGATGTCGAGTTTGTTGAATCAGATCCGGGCCGCTGTCGCGCAAAAGCTTATGATCTGGTTTTGAACGGTAATGAAATTGGTGGTGGTTCCATCAGAATTCATCAGGAGCACGTTCAATCTCTCATGTTCAAACTGCTGGGCATGACCGTCGAGGATGCCCGCAGCAAGTTTGGCTTTCTGCTTGATGCTCTTGAGTTCGGCACACCACCGCATGGCGGGATCGCATTTGGCATGGATCGCCTGATAATGCTGCTGACCGGCAGTGAATCCATTCGCGATGTTATCGCTTTCCCTAAAACCCAGAAAGGTACCTGCATGATGTCTGAGGCTCCCTCTCCGGTTGACACGAAACAACTCCGTGAGCTGGGTATCCGTCTGGCAGAAAAGCAAGGCTGATCATGCCCGGAATGTACCGCCAGGCAGTTTTCATACTGTTATTTAGTGCTGCCCTGGCGGGTTGTTCAACGCCGACTTCTACCTGGCGAAGCAAAGCAGCTCCCCTGATTGCAGATCTTGCCCGCCGGGAAGCTCCGTTATTGTTTCCACAAGAGTACCGGAGTATGTTGGAAACGTTCGGACTTGGCGAAAAGCTCTATCACGTTCGTGAAGATGATCCCGGTGCTGATGCGTATTATCAACGGGCATTTCAAAAAGCGGAAATGCTGCAGTCAGAACTTCACAGTGCAAAAAAACGACTTGCTGCCGAGAAGCAGCTGCGCATAGATGAACTCGCGGCAAAAGCAAAAGAAGAACAATTAATGCGTGCAGCTGCAGAAGCTGAAATACGTTTAAGATCGCAGCAGTTGGCCAAATCCTCTGAAACTCTGCAGTCTGTCCAATCTGTCCAGAAAAAATCCAAAGAATCCCAGCCAGCTCTGCCGTCGTCTTATACGGTTCGCCGCGGCGAAACGCTACCGCAGATTTCCGCGCGGACAGAAATTTATAACGACTCAACGTTATGGCCGCTCATTTATCGCGCCAATCGTGATCAAATTCGTGATCCCAAGCGACTCTGGCCCGGTCAGGTCTTTGTCATTCCGCGAAATTTCAGCCGTGATGAAGCCGTTGAGGCGCGTAAATATTCAAATAAGAAAAATTAATTGTTCCTTCTGATTTCTCATACATAACCAGTTGACTTAAACCGATTTTTTCTTGACAGTGAATCGTGTTTTGTATACTGTATACAGAATTTTTACCGTGACTGTAAAGTTTCATTGCAACATATAGTCTTATCAAAAAAGCCCTGCATGTTGTTGCCCGGATTTACAATTAAATGAATTGATATCATGAAAAAACAACAGTTGCAGATGTCCGGTTACAGATTCCGGTAATGCTCTCAAAGAGCCAGTTACGTTCTGATAAAAAACCAAGGAGAGAATATGACAACGCAAAAGATTATCTGGTCAAAAATTGATGAAGCACCCGCACTGGCAACATACTCTTTACTTCCTATCGTTAATGCGTTTACAAAAGCCGCCGGTGTTGTCGTTGAAACCAGAGATATTTCTGTTGCTGGAAGAATTATCGCCAACTTTCCTGACTACCTGGCGGAAGCTCAGAGAATGCCTGATTTTCTTGCAGAACTGGGTGATCTCACCCAGAAGCTGGAAGCCAATATCATCAAGCTGCCTAATGTCAGTGCTTCTATTCCTCAGTTGAAAGCCGCCATCAAAGAATTGCAGGAGCAGGGCTATGCACTGCCGGATTACCCGGAAGATCCACAGACAGATGCAGAAAAAGAATTGAATTCGCGGTATGCAAAATGCCTTGGAAGTGCTGTAAATCCTGTTTTGAGAGAAGGGAATTCTGACAGAAGATCAGCACGCGCAGTTAAAGAATATGCAAAAAAATATCCACATAAAATGGGCGCCTGGAGTTCAGATTCGAAGACACATGTTTCCCATATGACTGCCGGTGATTTTTATCACAGTGAAAAATCAGTTACCATGAAGGAAGCTGGCAATGTCCGGATCGAGTTTGTTGATCAGGCCGGCGCTGTCAAGGTTCTGAAGGACAAGCTGGCTCTGCAGGCGGGAGAGGTTCTTGATGGTGCGTTCATGAGTGCAAAAGCGCTGCGGACATTCATCGCCGAGCAGATTGCTGATGCGAAGGCACAGGGCGTATTGTTCTCCGTACATCTGAAAGCTACCATGATGAAAATCTCCGATCCAATCATGTTCGGACATTTCGTCTCCGTATTCTATAAGGATGTGTTCGAAAAGCATGCCGTAACCTTTAATGAACTGGGCATTAATCCGGATCTTGGCATGGGTGACCTCTATGTTAAAATTCAGAAGCTGCCGGCAGCAAAACAGGCCGAAATTGAAGCAGATATCCAGGAAGTGTATAAGAAGCAGCCTTCGTTAGCGATGGTTGATTCAGATAAGGGCATAACGAATCTGCACGCAAGTAACGATATCATCATTGATGCTTCCATGCCTGTAGTGATTCGTGACTCAGGCGGGATGTGGGGCACGGACGGTAAGTTGCACGACGTCAAATGTGTGATTCCAGATACATCGTATTCAGAGTGGTATCAGGAATGTATCGATTTCTGTAAGAAAAACGGCCAATTTGATCCGACCACTATGGGGAGCGTTTCCAATGTTGGACTTATGGCACAAAAAGCAGAAGAATACGGGTCACATGATAAAACTTTCAAAGTCCCTGCAAACGGCACGATACGTGTTGTTGACGATTTGGGAGATGTCCTGATTCAGCACACAGTTGAGGCAGGGGATATCTGGCGTGGTTGTCAGTCAAAAGATCTTCCGATCCAGGATTGGGTTAAACTGGCAGTTCGCCGTGCACGTGCCACCGGAGCACCTGCTGTGTTCTGGCTCGACAAAAACCGTGCTCACGATGCCCAGATGATCCTGAAAGTGGAAAAATACCTGAAAGACCACGACACCAGCGGTCTTGAGATACATATCATGTCACCGGTAGAAGCGATGCGCTTCACACTGCCGCGGGCAAAAGCGGGGTTGGATACGATTTCTGTTTCCGGAAATGCTTTAAGAGATTACCTGACCGACCTGTTCCCGATTCTTGAACTGGGTACCAGTGCCAAGATGTTGTCGATCGTGCCGCTACTGGCCGGTGGCGGACTGTTCGAAACAGGAGCAGGCGGTTCGGCACCAAAACATGTTCAACAGTTTGTTCAGGAAGGGTACCTGCGTTGGGATTCACTTGGTGAGTTCCTGGCACTTGGGGTGTCGCTGGAGCATCTGGCCGCTACCTTCAAAAATGGAAAAGCCCAGCTTCTGGCAGATACGCTTGATCAGGCCAATACCAAGTTCCTCGACAACAACAAAAACCCGGCCCGTAAAGTCGGTCAGATAGACAACAGAGGTAGCCACTATTACCTCGCAATGTACTGGGCTGAGGCATTGGCCGCGCAGACTGTGGATAAGGATCTTGCGGTTCGCTTTACCAAGGTTGCACAACAGCTTCAGGAAAATGAGGCAAAAATTAATGCCGAGCTTATCGGTGCTCAGGGCAGACCACAGGATATCGGCGGTTATTATAATCCTGATCCGGCAAAAACGGAAAAAGCAATGCGTCCAAGTGCGACATTGAACGCAATTATTGACGCTATTGCATAATATAAAGTACTCTGCCGTTCTTTTTATAACGACTTACCCGCGAAAGTGAGTATGGATTGTCTTACTCGTACGTAACAGTTCCTCTCGGGGAAAAAATCAGTATGGGGAGTAACGGGAAGTTGGTAGTGCCGGACAACCCGATTATTCCATTTATTGAGGGCGACGGTACCGGGGTTGATATCTGGAAGGCCTCGGTACGCGTCTTTAATGCTGCCGTTGAGAAAGCGTATGAAGGTAAAAAGAAGATAAGCTGGATGGAGGTTTACGCCGGTGAAAAGCCGTTCAATCTTTTCCGTGAAAAGATGGGCGATAAAGCCTGGTTGCCTGATGAGACTGTTGAAGCATTCAGGGATTTTCTGGTTGGTATAAAAGGGCCGTTAACAACTCCTGTCGGCGGAGGGTTCCGTTCCCTCAATGTTGCACTTCGTCAGTTACTTGACCTGTATACGTGTCTCCGGCCGATTCGTTATTTTCAAGGAGTTCCTACCCCAGTAAAAAAACCGGAAGATGTTGATGTAGTGATCTTTCGTGAGAACTGTGAAGATATTTATGCCGGTATTGAATGGATGACCGGTACTGCTGATTGTGAAAAAGTTGTTCGCTTTCTGATCTCTGAAATGGGTGTTAATAAAATTCGTTTTCCGGAGAGTTCTTCAATTGGAATCAAGCCGATCTCTCGAGATGGCTCCCAGCGTCTGATTCGTGCCGCCATACAGTATGCACTCGACCACAAGCGAAAAACAGTGACGATTGTCCACAAGGGCAATATCATGAAGTTCACTGAGGGAGCTTTCAAAGACTGGGGATACGCATTAGCTACTTCCGAATTCCGGTCGCGGGTTGTTACAGAGCGGGAGTCATGGATCATCAATAACCAGGATCGAAATCCTGTTCTTTCAGTTAAAGAAAATGCAAGGATGATTGATCCCGGCTATGATATGATGTCGCCGCAGCAGCAGGATGATATCAGAAGTGAAGTGGAAGCGGCACTAACCTTGCTCCCTACTCATGGTAACGGCCAACTGAAAAAATTGCTGATGATTAAGGATGCGATCTTTGATATTACTCTTCAGCAGGTTTTGACCAGAGCCAAGGAGTTTGATGTTGTCGCCACCATGAATCTTGAGGGTGATTTCCTCTCAGATGCCTTGGCTGCACAGGTTGGCGGTATTGGTATCGCACCCGGTGCGAATATCAATTATGTAACCGGCCACGCAATTTTTGAAGCAACCCATGGCACTGCCCCTAAATATGCAAATCTTGATAAAGTCAACCCGGGGTCGGTTATCCTTTCAGGTGTGATGATGTTTGAATATCTCGGGTGGCAGGACGCTGCGGATCTTATTGTAAAAACGCTCAACAGAACGATCGGTCAAAAACGGGTTACCTATGATTTTGAACGGATGATGCAGGGAGCAACGTTACTTTCCTGTTCTGGTTTTGCCGATGCTCTGATCGAGAATATGTAGTTACGTTGCAATTAGCAGGGGCCGGAGTTACAGCTTCAGCCTTAATTTTCACACAAAAAAGAGGAGGTAAAGAGTATGGCTCGTAAAAAGATTTCCCTTATCGGTGGTGGACAGATCGGTGGTGTTCTCGCTCAGCTTTGTGCAATGCGTGAACTTGGTGATGTTGTCCTTTTTGACATTGTCGAAGGTCTGCCACAAGGCAAGATGCTCGACATTGCGGAAGTTGGCCCGGTTGACCGATACGACGTTAACCTGAAGGGCACTAACAGCTATGAAGACATCAAGGGTTCTGATGTTGTTATCGTAACCGCCGGTCTGCCACGCAAGCCGGGTATGAGCCGCGATGATCTGATCGAAGTTAATTCAAAAATCATGACTTCCGTTGCTGAAGGCATCAAAAAATTTGCTCCCGACTCAATCATAATCGTTATCTCCAATCCTCTTGACGCAATGGTTACGCTTTGCCAGAAAATTACCGGATTTCCTTACCACCGCGTTATCGGCCAGGCAGGTGTTCTTGACTCCGCCCGTTTTGCCAGTTTTATCGCCTGGGAACTTGGTGTATCGGTTAAAGACGTTACCGCTATGACTCTTGGTGGACACGGTGACGATATGGTGCCTCTGGTTCGTTATGCAAGTGTAAACGGTATTCCTGTCACCGAACTTCTTGAGCAGAAGTACGGTGCTGAGAAGGGTAAAGAAGTAATGGATGCAATGGTTAAGCGTACCCGTGGTGCCGGCGGCGAAGTTGTTGCCCTGTTGAAAACCGGCTCAGCATTTTATTCACCGGCTTCTTCAGCAATCGCTATGGCGGAGTCTATTTTGAAAGACCAGAAACGTGTACTACCTACCTGCTGTTTCCTGCAGGGAGAATTCGGCGTTAACGGTTTCTATGTTGGTGTGCCGGCCGTGCTTGGTGAGAAGGGCGTTGAAAATATCATTCAGTTCAAGCTTGATGCTGCAGAGCAGGCCATGATGGATAAATCGGTTGCAGCTGTTAAAGAACTGGTAGGCAGCATGAAGTAGTGTTTAATTCCAGGTGCCTGGATGTCGGCGAAAGAAGGGTTGGAGTGTGCGCCCTTCTTTCGCCACATTTGAACCCTGAATTTACCACCTTTTAATACGGAATAAAGGAGTCTTTCTAAGATGGAAAAAACATTGCCAAAAATTGAGATTATCGAGAAGTACTGCAAGGGGTGTCATATATGTGTTGAATTCTGCCCTAAAGATGTACTTGAAATGAAGGGTTTTTATGTCTCTGTCAAAAATCTTGAAGCCTGCATCAAATGCATGCAGTGCGAATTGCGTTGTCCTGACTTCGCTATTAAAGTCATAACCGAATAAATTTACAGGAGGAAATGAACAGTGTCCAAAAAAGTAGCGTTTCTTCAGGGTAATGAAGCCGCCGCACATGGTGCATTATACGCCGGGTGCGATTTCTTCGGTGGATACCCTATCACCCCCTCGACCGAAGTTGCCGAGGTAATGTCAATTGAACTGCCAAAAGTTGGCGGTAAATTTATTCAGATGGAAGACGAGATTGGTGCTATGGCGGCCATTCTTGGTGCATCACTGGCAGGTGCCAAGGTACTTACTTCCACATCTGGTCCCGGGTTGTCGCTTAAGCAGGAACTGATTGGTTACGGCTGCATCGCCGAAATACCCTGTGTTGTGTATAACGTTATGCGTGGCGGTCCTTCAACCGGCATGCCTACTGGTCCTTCTCAGTCGGACGTCATGTGCGCAAAATGGGGAACACATGGTGATCATCCTGCGATCTGTCTCGTCCCAGCCTCTGTTCAGGAAACCTACGAAGAGGTAATTCGTGCCTTTAACCTGTCTGAAAAATATCGTACTCCAGTTATGGTTATGCCGGACGAGATCGTTGCTCATATGCGTGAGCGCATCGTCTTTCCGGAACCGGGTGAGATTGCAGTAACTCCGCGTAAATCACCAACCGTCCCGCCTGAACAGTACAAACCCTATGACACCAGCTTTGGGGATGTACCACCGTTGGCCGCTTTTGGTTCCGGTTACAAGTTCCATGTCACAGGACTTAACAAGATGCAGGACGGTTTTCCAACCACTAAAGCCCAGATCGTTCAGGCTGAGGAAGAACGTCAGGTTCGCAAGGTTGATGCGAACGTCGACGATATTGTTACGTTTGAAGAGTATATGCTGGAAGATGCAGACGTAGTTGTCGTAGCGTACGGTTCCACCTCACGTTCGGCACGCTATGCGGTTAACGTTGCCCGTGAACAGGGTATTAAAGCCGGCATGTTCCGTATCAAGACATTCTGGCCTTTTCCTGACAAGCAGATCAAGGCGTTGGCCGGTAAGGTCAAGGGCATCGTAATACCTGAAATGAATCTGGGGATGTGTTCACTTGAACTTGAGCGTTGTGCGCAAGGCAAGGTTCCGGTCCTCGGGATTTTCCGTGTTGACGGAGAACCGATCAATCCGGATCAGATTCTTGCTAAGATTAAGGAGGTTAAATAACATGGCATTTGATTATGATAAATGGATTCGCCCCGGAAAGCTTCCTCACATCTGGTGCCCCGGTTGCGGACACGGCATCGTCATGAAGGGTCTTATTCGTGCGATGGAAACACTACAACTTAAAAAAGAAGAGACCGCAGTCGTCTCCGGTATCGGTTGTGCCTCTCGTCTTCCCGGGTATATCGACTGCTGCACACTGCATACAGCCCATGGCCGTGCCGCTGCCTTTGCAACCGGCGTTAAAATGGCAAGGCCGGAAATGAATGTTATTCTGGTTGGCGGAGATGGCGATGGCACTGCAATCGGTGGTAACCACTTCATTCATGCTTGCCGTCGTAATATTGATATGACCTACATCATCATGAACAACTATATCTACGGCATGACAGGAGGACAGTTCTCGCCATGTACGCCTACCGGCCACAAGGCGTCCACCACGCCATACGGCAACCCTGATCCCGGCTTTGATATTGCCAAACTGGCAATTGGCGCCGGCGCAACGTTTGTTGCCCGTGGAACTGCATTTCATGCCAACCAGATTGATAAACTGATTGTAGAAGCGATTCAGCATAAAGGGTTCTCGGTAGTTGAAATTCTTGATGACTGCCCGACAACTTACGGCCGACGTAATAAGTACAAGTCGGTCATCGAAATGATGAACCGTCTGAAAGAAGTCGCTGTGCCGGTTAAGGCTGCCGAGAAAATGACCGCTGAACAGCTGCAGGGTAAAGTTTTAACCGGTGTTCTCTACAAAGAGGTAAAACCGGAGTACATCGAAGAGTACGCAAAAGTTATTGAGCGTGCCAAAGCAGCCAAGTAATAATTACAGGAAAAGGAGCGATATATTCATGTCAAGATATGAACTCAGGTTTTCCGGTTCAGGTGGGCAGGGTCTGATCACCGCCGGAATTATTATGGCCAAAGCTGCTTCGATTTATGAAGGGAAGCAGGCCGTTCAGTCGCAAAGCTACGGACCGGAAGCACGTGGTGGCTCATCAAAATCAGAAGTAATCATTTCGGACGGTCCGATTGATTATCCTAAGGTTACCCAATGTGATGCATTGCTTGCCATGACTCAGGAGGCCGCTGATAAGTATTCTCACGATCTTAAAGATGGTGGCGTACTATTGATTGACTCCGATATGGTAACTTCTATTCCAGCTGGAAACTTTAAAACAGTGGCGTTTCCTATCATCAACACAGCAAAGAATGATGTCGGTCGGGAAATTGTTGCCAATATTGTTGCTCTTGGAGCAATGGTTGCGTTGACTGGGCAGGTAACTCGCGAAAATGCCGAGAAAGCAGTTCTTTCAAGTGTTCCAGAAGCGTTTATTGAGTTAAACAGAAAAGCATTCAGCATCGGGTATGAAAAGGCTCTCGCAGCCAGCGCATAGAATCGATACGTTACATTCTGTAGTACGGAGGGCCCGGTGCATAGGCATCGGGCTCTTTTTATATAGTAGGTCGTCACCTGTATAGTATTCAACGCTCTTGCTGTAATCAATAAAGTAATGATAATGTGTAGAAATAAGAGCAGATAACGACAGGTATGTTAAAGAGTCAATATAGAGGATTTCGTTATGCGTCAATTTGAGAAAATTGCTGTTTCACAATTCCAATCATGAAATCTCCGGAATGTTTTGAAATACTTATATTAAACGGACAGGTTGATGAGGTTGTGTCGCGACTGATGAGCGGCAAAGAAGCTGACGTGTATGTTGTGCAGTCAAAGGGTGAGCTTTGCTGTGCCAAGGTATATAAGGACATCCGCACGCGTAGTTTCAGTCAGATGGCTCAGTATCAGGAAGGGCGTAAGGGGCGTAACAGTCGTCAGGCTCGTGCTATGCAAAAAAACACCAGATACGGACGCAGGGAAACTGAAGACGCCTGGAAGAATACTGAAGTAGATGTATTGAAAACGCTTGCAGAGGCAGGTGTAAGGGTTCCGCAGGTGTTTGAGTATACTGCCGGAATTCTGCTTATGGAGCTGGTAGTTGATGCAGACGGGAATCCTGCTCCCCGGCTTAATGACATCCGGTTAACGGCGACAAAGGCTCGGGAATTACATCGCGAGTTGATTCGAACGGTTGTCCTCATGCTTTGTGCCGGTTTTATTCATGGTGACCTGTCTGAATATAATGTTCTGGTCGACCGCGATGGCATGGTTGTCATTGATCTGCCCCAGGCGGTTAATGCTGCCGGAAATAACAATGCGCGCAGTATGCTTGAACGTGACGTTGAAAACATAACCGCCTATTTCGGCCGTTTCGCCCCGGAATTGCTCACAACAGATTATGGGAGAGAAATCTGGAAATTGTACGCGAGCGGTGCACTCAACCCAGCGACTGAACTGACCGGACTTTTTGTCCAGAGTGATCGGCCGGCAGACGTAAAAGGAGTTATGCGTGAGATCGACTACGCCCGGATTCTCCACGAACGCACACTTGCCAGAGCTTCTCAACTTACCTGACGAATGCCTGAGACATTGAATAATGCCTGAATTAAAATGATGTTTATTCGAAAAAAATCTGCGGTACTGTTTGTCACAGCTGTTTGCATGCTATGTAGCGTGCCATTGATTTCTGCAGAGGAGCTTTATCGCCAATTTTCACTGGGTAGCGGGAGTCTTACTACAGCACCTGCTGATGCTAAAGCCCCGGAGCCTGGAGTTGTAACTGCCAAATACGGCTTTAAAATTGCGAAAGATTTCATTCCGTATATTGGGACGGGTCTGGCATATACGTACCAACCGGACATGAAGACGGGTGATGTTATAAGGCTTAAAACAGGAATGGCGGCCCAGATTGGTTTTAATTATCTCCTCGGCACAAACTCAACATTAAAGCTGGACTACAAATATCTCACCGTATCGCCCGAACAGGCACATGGTGATCCCAGATCACCTCCGCAATCTCTCGGTATAGGACTTGACATTAAATTTTGATTTATATGTGCCAAAAAGCGGAGCCGTATCGCGCCCTGTTGAACAACTCACGAACACTCTGTTGTGCCCTCTTTTATCTTGCCGTAATCCCTTCTGAAATGTTATTTTGCCTCCACTTTGAATCGTCTGCGGAGGTTTTTTTGTGAGTATATTTCGTTATCTGACGGCCGGAGAGTCTCACGGCCCCCAGTTAAGTGCTGTTATTGAAGGGCTCCCGGCCGGGATGCCCCTTTCTGTTGAAACATTGAATCATGATTTGGCTCGGCGGCAGCAGGGATATGGGCGCGGAGAACGGATGAAGATTGAAAAGGATACGGCTCAGATTCTTTCCGGTGTCCGTTGGGGAGAAACTATCGGATCTCCAGTGACTCTGGTCGTCACGAATCGTGATTGGGAAAACTGGTGCGAGAAGATGTCGCCACTTCCTGAATTCCGTGATGATTCCAGCGCAGTGACCCGTCCTCGTCCTGGTCATGCGGATTTGTCCGGCGCCATGAAATATCACCACAAAGACGTGCGTAATGTACTGGAACGTTCAAGTGGTCGTGAAACAGCAGTTCGGGTAGCTGTTGGTGGTGTCGCAAAAGCGCTTCTGGCTGAGTTCGGTATCAAGGTGGGTGGTTTTGTTGTTGAACTTGGGGGTATTCGTGCAGCCACTCCTTCGGAACCGATTGAAGCGCTATGGCAACGTGCGGCTGCATCAGAAACATCCTGCTGTGATCCGTCGGCTGAACTTGAAATGAAGCGAGCGGTTGACGCTGCGCAGTCCGGTGGCGATACGTTGGGTGGTGTTGTTGAGGTTCAGGTGACAGGTGTTCCCCCTGGCTTGGGAAGCTATGTGCAGTGGGATCGAAAGCTTGATGCGCGTCTTGCAATGGCGTTGATGAGCGTACAGGCCATTAAAGGTGTCGAAGTCGGCATCGGTTTTGAAGCTGCCCGCAGGCCAGGATCTCGAGTGCATGATGAAATCTTTTACCAGAACGGCTATTGCCGCACGAGTAATAACGCTGGTGGTATCGAAGGAGGGATGTCAAATGGTGAACCGATTGTTGTCCGCGCCGCCATGAAACCGATACCAACCTTGTACTCGCCTCTCCGTTCGGTAGATATTCGTACACATGAGCCGTTTGAAGCCACTGTTGAACGTTCAGACACCTGTGCAGTTCCTGCGGCTCTCGTTGTAGCGGAGGCTGTAGTTGCTATCGAAATTGCCAATGCTCTCCTGGAAAAGTTTGGCGGAGATTCGATTGTTGAAATTCGGCGTAATCTGGACGGATATCTGGAGCAGATTTGCAATGCCTGAGATTGTAGTTATTTTGACCGGCTTTATGGGAAGCGGTAAAAGCTCTGTCGGGAAAATAGTTGCAGAGCGGCTTGGATGTCGGTTTGTCGACATGGATACTGAAATCATTGCTGCCGCTGGATGTTCAATTAACGATATATTTGCCCACGATGGTGAACAGTCGTTTCGAAATATGGAAAGTTCCCAGCTGGAGAAGATTCTGTCAGCAGGTGAGGGGAGTGTTGTTGCCACCGGAGGTGGGGCGGTAATAGCCGCAGCGAATCGTAGTTTGATGCGCCGCAGAGGTGTTGTCGTTAACCTGAAGGTGACGCTTGAGCAGGTAATGGCTCGTCTGAAGGGATGTAGTGACCGGCCTTTGCTTGCCGGTGAGGATGCTGTGAAGCGCGCAGAAACACTGATGGATGAACGTGAACAATTTTATGCCGCCGCCGATATTAGAATTGACACGGATGGAAAATCCGTGGAAGATGTCGCGACAGAGATTCTGTGCTGTTTGAAGGGGTTTGCGGCGTGAGCGTACTGTCAGTTAATCTTGCTGAGAACGGTTATGATATTGTTATTGAGCATGGTGCTCTGGTCTCGCTTGGCAACCGGTGCCGTGAAGTCGGGCTGAAAGGCGTTGCGGCAGTTATATCAAACCCGACTGTCTCTGCATTGTATGGCGCAGAGGTGAAAAAGTCTCTTGTGACGGCTGGATTTTCTGTCGTTTTGATAGACATACCGGACGGCGAAGAATTTAAAAACAGTACAACACTGAACCGGCTTTACGATGATCTTCTTGCGGCAGGCGTTGATCGGGGGTCCTTCATAGTCGCACTTGGTGGCGGTGTTGTTGGTGACGTAGCCGGTTATGCTGCCGCAACATGGATGAGGGGTATTCCGTTCGTACAGGTGCCAACAACTCTTTTAGCTCAGGTTGACAGCAGTGTTGGCGGTAAGACAGGGATTGATCACCCGAAAGGCAAAAACCTGATTGGTGCCTTTTATCAGCCACGTCTGGTGTTGATTGATATTAATACCCTCACTACTCTTGACCGGCGTCAGTTTCGAGCAGGGCTTGCTGAAGTAATTAAATACGGGGTGGTTATAGATCGTCCTTTTTTTGAATTCGTAGAGTCAAACTGTGCTGCAATTCTGGAGATGAAGCCGGATGTCCTGATAGATATTATCTTGCGATCCTGTCACATAAAAGCGCAGGTAGTAGAGATGGACGAAAAAGAAGCTGGTTTGCGTGCCATTCTGAATTACGGCCACACACTCGGGCATGCTTTTGAAACGCTTTCTGGATATCAGTGCCTGGTACATGGCGAAGCAGTTGCGATCGGTATGGTGCTGGCATCCAGAATATCGGTTGCCAAAGGGATCTGCAGTCGGGATGATGCTGCAAGAATCTGTGCCCTTATTTCCCGCTGCGGACTTCCGGTTGATATTCCGCCCTATGACCGTCAGCAGCTTTTGAATACGGTTGCCGCCGACAAAAAATCAAAAAGCGGTAGTATTACCTTTATTTGTAACAAGGGCATCGGCATGTATGCCATGTCGCAGCATACTTCCGAAGAGCTGCTCAGGCTGAGCGGTCTGGAGGCGTGACCATGCAGGATACTGCTTCATTCTGGACGGATATCAAAAACCTTGAGGAATACCTTGCCAAAACGCCGGACTCGTTCTGCTTCGCCCGGCTTTCGGATGTGTACCTCAAAGTTGGGTTGATTGATGATGCTCTTCATATTGCCCGCCAGGGAGTAACGAAACATCCCGGTTATCTTGCTGGTCAAAGATCCCTTGCTCTGGCATGCCATGCCAAAGGATTGCATGATGAAGCTTTGACGGCTTTGCATTTGGTTGTAGCGTCGTTACCTGAAGATCTGCCATCGCAAAAACTGCTTGGTCGTCTCAGCGTTGATGCGGGCGATCTTGATGCTGCCGTTATTGCGTTCCGAACTGCACTGGAGTTTGCGCCTGACGATATTGAATGTCGGCTTGAACTGGAACATCTTGAACGATCAGCCCGTGAAATTGAGCCGGATGAGGATGATGACGACGAGATAATAGAAGATCTGGAAATTCTGGAGGAGATCGATATAATTGAGGAAGACGAGCCGGAAACGGAACTCCAATTCCAGGTGACTCCTTCTGAACCGGAAATCCCGGCGGCTTCGAATCACGATCCTCTTTCAACCGGTACTTTGGCGGAGCTATATGTCACCCAGGGATTTATTCAAAAGGCCCTCGAAATTTATCGGGCCATTCTGGCCGAAAACCCTGCAGATAGTTTAACCGCTGGGCGTATAGCCAAGCTTGAGGAACAGATTGCTGATCAGTCGGACCCTGAGTTACGCATGGAAGATTCATTTGAAGTGGAAGTTGAGGCAGAGGCAGAGGCAGAGGCAGAGGCAGAGGCAGAGGCAGAGGCAGAGGCAGAGGCAGAGGCAGAGGCCATTTTCAGCATGCCGTCTGAAGAGTTTCATCTGGAACCCGAACCGGTTGCTTTGCTGGAATCTACTGTTTCCGAGTTTGAAAATCAGCAACCCGAAGAAGATGTCTTCTGGCATGATAGTGCTGCTCCTGTGATGACTCCGAGTGGTGTTGCTGATAAGACACTTGTTACGCTGGATGGATGGCTTGAAAATATCAGGAGGATAAAATCATGTCGCTAAGAGATGCACTGAACAGTATTGTCCAGAGCGTTGAAGGCTCCCTGGCTGCAGTAATCATGGCCTACGACGGCATACCGATTGATGAAGTCATTGGAGACCAGTCGGAGTTCGATATGCAGCTCCTTTCAGTTGAATATGCTACCGTTCTTAAAGAGATCAAACGAGCTGTTGACGTTATAAAAATGGGCGATCTTGAAGAGGTCTCCATAGCAACGTCCCGAACCTGTGTCGTTGTCAGAGTGCTAAACGATGATCTTTTTGTTGCCCTTATAATGAAACGTGATGGAAATATCGGCAAGGGGCGCTATATGCTCAAACTTAAGTCTTTTGAAGTGCTCAGGGAGCTTTCTTAACTATGAATTTTTTGGTACTGCATGGACCTAACTTGAATCTGCTTGGAAAGCGTGAACCTGCGATCTATGGGAGTGAAACGCTTGCAGAAATTAATTCTGCTCTGGAAAAGCTGTCTGCTGAGTTAGAGTGTGAGCTTTCTTTTTTTCAGTCAAATGCAGAGGGTGAGTTGATCAATGCAATCCAAGCTGCTGCACAGAATTGTCACGGTATCCTTATCAATCCCGCCGCTTATACTCACACCAGTATTGCAATTCGAGATGCCTTGTCGGCTGTTGGTATTCCCTGCGTTGAAGTTCATCTCTCAAATATTCACAGTCGGGAAACGTTTCGACATTCCAGTCTGGTAGCTCCGATTGCAATTGGTCAGATATGTGGATTTGGTCGTGACAGCTATCTGCTCGGCTTGCGGGCGTTATTTAATTACGTTAAAAATTGATAAATTTCTATAGGTCAATCTCAGCTGTTTTACAGTGCATTGTAAAAACAGTTTGTAGTCTGGGTTTCATTTATGCTAAAAAACAGACGTTCTCGTCTGAAACGGTTCTTTGCAGAATATTCTCTTAAAGCCGTATTATTCACTGATCTCAGGAATATCCGTTATCTGACCGGTTTTAGCGGCTCGGAAGCAGCTTTGCTGATATCCCAGGATCACACATGGTTTTTATGTGATTCGCGTTATACTGCTCAGGCTGCTGAAGAAATTCAGAATGCTGAAATCATGGAATGCGGTGCTGTTCGCAGCGATACAATTGTCGCTTTAGCCAATGAATACGGCCTCGACCGGATTGGATTCGAAGCAACTCACACAACGGTCAGCGCCTATCGGCGAATGTCTGAAAAACTGAACGGCTTTGAACTGGTTGATCTTGGTTCCGATCTCGACGAGATCCGTTGTTGTAAAGACCTCTCTGAAATTGAGCTGCTCACCTCGGTTGCCACGCTTTCGTCACTGGCTCTTACTTCGGTGCTGGCGGAAATCAAACCTGGAGTTTGTGAGGTTGACATTGCCCTGGCGCTTGAGCTTGAAATACGGCGGCGCGGTGCTGATGGCAAGGCGTTTGATTTTATCGTTGCTTCCGGAGAGCGAGGTGCCATGCCCCATGGCAGGGCCAGCGACAAGATCATTCAGTCAGGTGAACTGGTAACAATTGATTTTGGCGCATTACGGGACGGCTATCATTCTGATGAAACTGTTACTGTCTCCTGTGGGAAACCTGAGCTTCGGGCCCAGGAAATTCATTCAATCGTAAGGACGGCTCACGATCTTGCCATTCAGGCTGTCAGGCCGGGTATCAGCTGTAAGGATCTGGATGAGGTTGCACGATCATTCATCCGGGATAAAGGCTTCGGAGACTATTTCGGGCATGGCTTAGGGCATGGCATTGGCCTGGAGATACACGAAGCGCCAACACTTTCTCCGCGCAGTGCTGCAGTGCTTGAAGAGGGGATGGTCATTACTATTGAGCCGGGCATATATATTCCGGGATTTGGTGGTGTCAGGATTGAAGACACCGTGGTGGTTACTGGAGCGGGATGCCACGTCATTACCAGTGCGGATAAGCAATTACTGGTCCTGTAGGTTTTTGAAGTATGTCACACATTTTTTAATTCATTAATATCAGACTGACTGTAAAAGGAGACGAACCGCAATGGATATCAAAGACCTGAAACTGCTGATCAAACTTGTAACAGAAACAGACATCACCGAATTTGAAATGGATAATTCTGATGAGAAAATAGTCATCAAACGCGGACAGAAAACGGAATATGTTACGGTTGCTGCTCCGGCGGCTCACCAGTACGCCCCCCAAGGTTATCAGCATGCCCCTGCAGCGGCTCCTGTTGCTGCCCCAATTGCTTCTGCTGCTTCTGCAGTAGCGGTATCTGAAACGGGCGATACACTTAATTCCCCGATTGTCGGAACTTTTTATGAAGCTCCCGGTCCGGAGGCGGCTCCCTACGTTACCGTTGGTCAGGTCGTAGAAAAAGGGCAGGTACTCTGTATCGTGGAGGCAATGAAATTGATGAACGAGATAGAAGCCGAGTGTAAATGCAAGATCCTGAAGATTTGCAAAGATAACGCTCAAGCGGTAGAATACGGCGACGCATTGTTCGTCATCCAAAAACTATAATTTCTTTTTAGAGCGGGGTTCGCCGTCATGTTTCATAAAGTACTTATTGCCAATCGCGGCGAAATTGCCGTCAGGATTATCAGGGCTTGCAAAGAGTTGGGCATCAAGACTGTTGCTGTCTATTCCCAGGCAGATATCCATTCGCTCCATGTCAAACTGGCTGACGAAAGTGTTTGTATCGGCCCTGCTCCCAGTGCACTGAGTTATCTCAACATCAATGCTATCATCAGCGCAGCCGAATTGACCGATGCCGAAGCGATCCATCCGGGCTATGGCTTCCTGTCTGAAAACCCGAAATTTGCTGAAGTCTGTGAAAAGTGCGGTATAACATTTATCGGACCGACCGCTGAAAGTATGCGCATTATGGGCGATAAAATAAGTGCGCGTCAGGCGGTAATCAAACAGGGAGTACCAATTCTCCCCGGAACCAAAGAGGGTGTTCATTCGGTGGAGGAAGCGGTTAAAGTTGCCAAGGAAATCGGATTTCCGGTTATCATAAAGGCAACTGCAGGCGGTGGCGGACGCGGCATGAAAATTGTCCATTCTCAAGCAGCTCTTCCGAATGCTTTTGCGACTGCTCGTGCTGAAGCCCAGTCTGGATTCGGTAACCCGGAAGTATATATCGAGCGATACTGCGAAAAACCGCGTCACGTTGAGATTCAGATTCTTGGTGACAAACATGGTAACGTCATTCATCTGGGAGAGCGTGATTGCTCAATCCAGCGCCGCCACCAGAAATTGATCGAAGAAGCGCCTTCAACCGTTGTTACCCCTGAAATCCGCAAGGCTATGGGGGACGCTGCAGTCAGGGCTGCCGCTGCAGTAGGCTATAACAGTGCAGGAACCGTCGAGTTTCTGGTTGATAAACAGAATAACTTTTTCTTCATGGAGATGAATACCCGCATACAGGTTGAACACCCGGTGACGGAAATGATTACCGGGGTGGATCTGGTCCGTGAGCAGATCCGTTCGGCAGCAGGTATTCCCCTGCGCTACAAACAGGAGGATATCCAGATCAGGGGACACGCAATTGAATGCCGCATCAACGCCGAGGATCCTTTCAAATTTACCCCCTGTCCGGGTAAAATAACTGCGTATCATCCTCCCGGTGGTTTTGGTGTTCGCGTAGATTCGTTCGTATACGACCAGTATTCCGTCGTGCCCAATTACGATTCACTGATCGGCAAGCTGATCGTTCACGCAGATACGCGTGAGGAAGCAATCAAGCGTATGGCGCGTGCTCTCGACGAATATCGAATTGAAGGAATTAAGACGACTATATTCTTTCATAAGCGTATCATGGCTCACAAAGATTTTATAGAAGGTGATATCGATACCTCTTTTCTAGAAAGAATTGTGCTGGAGTAATTACCATGGACTTTCCTGATGAACTGAAATATTCGAAAGAGCATATCTGGGTCAGGATCGAAAACGGATCAGCAGTTATAGGCATTACAGATTTTGCTCAGGAGGAGTTGGGCACAATCAGATGCGTGGAACTCCCTGAAGAAGGTGATGAAATTGAACAGGACGATTCAATCGGTTCAATAGAAGCTCAAAAAACGGTAGCCTCTCTTTATGCGCCGTTCAGCGGGACGGTCCGGAGTGTCAATCATGAAGCGCTGGACAACCCGGAACTGCTCAATGACGATCCATACGACGGCGCCTGGCTGGTGGAGGTCTCGCTTGACGATCCTGAAGAATTAAAAAATCTCCTGTCAGCAGATGATTATGCTGATTATATCGAAAACAGGGATTAAATTTTCACCAAACTGTGGTATAAGGGCGGGGTCATGAAGTGATCTCGCCCTGTTTTATTTGAAAGGAATCCAGACGTGCGCTTACCTGTATTGTTGGCAATTACGATGCTTATCCTTCCGGTTGTTGTACATTCTGCGGAGACACCACTTTCGCTGACTCTGAACGAAGCCATCCGTATGGCGGTTGAGAAAAACCTTGATGTACGAGCGGAATTGTACAATTCAGCACAGTTTGAAGCAGATATCAATCGTAACCGCGCTATTTATAACCCGTTGTTTACTGCCCAAACCAATTATTCCGATTCTACAACCCGTACGGCTGGTACAAGTACTCCGGTTTCAACTGTGGCGAGTGCTTTTCAACTGAACGCTGGTCTGAGCCAGTTGCTTTGGACGGGCGCTACCGCCACAGCCGGTTTTACCAACGTACATAATAAAAATGACAAACTCACGTATGATTACTGGCAATCGAGTCTGGGAGTGACTCTGACGCAGCCTCTTCTAAAAGGTCTGGGACGGGAAGCTACTGAGGTCAATATTAATGTGTCGAGATTGTCTAAGGATGCTTCACTCGAACGGTTTAATTCCAGGCTGATGTCAACTGTGGCTCAGGTACGTACTGAATATTACAAGCTCCACAGTCTGCGGGAAGAACGAGATGTGAAAAAAGTATCGTTGGAATTGGCGAAAAAAATACTCTCCGATACTCAGGCGCGTGTCAAGGCGGGTGTTTTGCCCGCTATGGAAGTACTTAATGCGGAATTTGGCGCCGTTACCCGTGAAAAAGAACTAATTGACGCAGAGCGTGCTGTGAGTGATCAGAGTGATGTCTTACACCTGTTGCTGCAGTTGGATCCCGGCGTAGGCTCTATGCAGACTGTCGATCAGCCTTCTCGTGAACGTTTTGACGCGATCGAGAGTGAAGCGATCCAAAAAGCCCTCAACCGTCCAGATGTACGAGAGCAGAAGCGTAATCTTGAGCTGAATGAACTTCAAACAAAATATTTTAAACAAAAGACCCGTCCCGAACTCACTTTGACAGCCTCAGCCCAGTTAACCGGTCTGGATACAACGTATCAGCGGAACCTGGACAGGGCTTTTTCATTTGATTACCCCGTCTGGAGTATCGGACTTAATCTTAGTTATCCGCTGGGAAATGATGCGGCAGAAAACGAATATCGCAAAAGCAGGCTCAAAACTGAGCAGATTTCACTGCAGTTGCGCAGTCTGGAGGAAAATACGACAAAAGAAGTCAAAGCTGCAATTCGAGGAGTTGTTGTCGGTTTTAAACAGATTGAAGTGGCTGATCGAGGGAAAGTTTTTGCTGAAGAGCGCCTGAGAGCGTTTATCCGTAAAAATGAGGTCGGCTTGGCTACGACCAAAGATGTTCTGGATGTAGAGAATGATCTGGCAGTGTCCAAGAGTAACCAGATCAAGGCTGTTGTCGGGTATGCAAATGCCCTGACCATTTATTGGCAGGTAACCGGTGAGCTACTGGACCGGGAAAGAGTCCGGGTTGTAGAAGCTGAAGCCGATAAACTATACTCAGCAACTCACTGATGCTGAAAATTGGACAGATTGAGTATGCAAATTGCATCCCTCTCTTTCATGTCCTGCGAGAGAATTTCCCCAGTTCAGGCTACGAATTTGTAACCGGCTTTCCGACTGAGTTGAACAGGATGCTTCTTGCCGGCGAGATTGATGTTTGCCCTTCATCTTCAATTGAGTACGCCTTGCATCCTGATCGCTACACAATATTACCGCAGCTTTCCATTTCAAGCATCGGCGCAGTTGCAAGTGTGCTGCTCTTTTCCAAAGTTCCTGTTGAAAAGCTGAATGGCCGGAGTATCCTGCTCAGCTCCGAATCCGCCACCTCCGTAAATCTGCTCAAGATTCTGCTTCACCAGCGGTTCAATTGCTTATGTACCTACAAAAAAGCTCTTCCGGGCGCAACTTCACCATATGGTGAATCATCTGCCATATTGCTTATCGGTGATTCTGCATTGAGGGCATCTCTGGAAAAAACAGACATGTTTGTGTATGACCTCGGTGAGATGTGGTACACATGGACAGGATATCCGTTCGTTTTTGCCCTCTGGCTCTGTCGAAATGAAGTTGCTGAAGGACTGGAACTGAGGACTCTTGCCCGGCATTTGATTGAAGCTAAAAATCTTGTTCCTGCACTGTTGGATAAGATAGAGATGCCTGCGAATGATGTCGCCTGGATGGGGCATGATCGATTATTGTCATATTGGCGGGACAACATCTCATATCAACTTGATGATCGCGCTCAAGCAGGTTTGATGCTTTATTTTGCTAAGTGTGTTGAGAGTGGCTTGATCCCTGCGGTTCCTGCACTGAATTTTGCAGTGCTTTAAGCATGGTATAATAATCGGCAAGAATTCGGGCATGGTCAAAACAGAGAGCCTTCGGCAGGGTAGCATGACTAAACGTTGCCAGACTCAGGGCATCATCTGCTGCACGTGGAATGCCGTGAGCTGATGCAACGAATACCGTTGAAATGGTATGCATCCGGGCGTCACGAGCCGGATCGGAATAACATCCCAATAACCGCAGATTTGAAATATCCAGTGACGTTTCTTCCCGGGCTTCCCGAACAGCAGCAGATTCCAGTGATTCGCCATAGTCTACAAAACCGCCAGGCAAAGCCCAGCCAATCGGATCGTTCTTTCGTTCAATCAGCACAATCCCATTTTCCAGCTCAATAATAATATCTACCGTTGGAAATGGATTTCGATACTGTTTCACGCCGGAACCACAGGTGGGGCAGGTGAGGGTGGTGAATGACATGTTTCCCCCTAGCATAAAAAAAAGGGGGAATAGAAATTCCCCCTTTGATCAAAACAACATTTAAGCAGGTACTTATTTCTTTTTCTTGGCACCGGCTGCTTTTTTGGAAGCTTTGAGCGGGTTGACTTTCAGCTCAGCTATCGAGAGATCTACTTTTACGTGGGAAGCAAAATTGCAGATTCCGCCAATCCATTTCTTTGCTGGAGCAGGATATGCGCTGCATACCTGGCCAATGCTGCCGGTCACAACACGTTCACATCCTTCACAGTTTTCTGCAATAGTCTGGCAGGAGCCATCAGGAAATATACATCCCTGTTTTCCCCAAAAGGTACACTCGGTACCTGCAAGTACGGTCTGACACTTCATGCTTCTTCCTCCTGAATTTGTTCTTGAATGAATTACTACTTTAGCAATTCATGCCGGGAAAAGTCAACGTAAAAATGACGTTAATCCGGACTGTTTGGGGAGGGGTGCGTAAAAAAAATCAGTTGCTGCTGATTGATAAAAAGTTTCTGAGTAGATCCATGCCCCCCTCAGTCAGGATAGATTCCGGGTGGAATTGTACTCCCCAGACCGGCAGTTCCCTATGACGTAACCCCATTATTTCTCCATTCTCGACCCAGGCAGTTACCTGCAGACAATCAGGAAGAGTAGGTCGATCCACAATCAGGGAGTGGTAGCGGGTGGCCGGAAAAGGATTCGCAAGCCCGGCAAACAATTCCTGTCCGTCGTGAAGAATAGGTGATGTTTTGCCGTGCATGAGAGATGCGCTCCGAAGTATTTTGCCGCCAAAGGCATATCCGATTGACTGGTGCCCGAGGCAGACACCTAAAATCGGAATTTTCCCGGAGAAATGTGTAATGGCCGATACGGAAATGCCGGCTTCCTCGGGAGAGCAGGGTCCGGGAGATATGACAAGTCGTTCCGGTCGCAAAGTTTCAATCTCAGCCAGTGATATTTTGTCATTGCGTCGAACCTGCACCTCCTCGCCCAACTGCCCGAAATACTGGACGATATTGTACGTAAAGGAGTCGTAATTGTCGATCATGAGTAACATGTCAGACCAGACCTTTCTCAGCGATTTCTACCGCCCGCATGACAGCCATTCCCTTATTAACAGTTTCCTGCCACTCAGTTGCCGGATCAGAATCGGCTACAATCCCGGCACCCGCCTGCAGATGAACTTTTCCGTCTTTTATCACCAGAGTACGGATGGCAATGGCAAGATCCATATTCCCTGAAAAAGAAAAGTAGCCAACGGCACCGCCGTAGATTTCACGGCGTACCGGTTCAAGTTCGTCTATGATTTGCATGGCACGGACTTTCGGGGCTCCCGACAAGGTGCCGGCAGGAAAGGTGGCCCGAACCAGATCAAAAGCATCGCAGTCGGTTGATAATTGTCCCTGAACGTTTGAAACAATATGCATGACATGAGAATAGCGTTCAATGAGCATCAATTCCGATACTATAACAGAACCGGTAGTGCAGACCCGCCCCAGATCATTTCTGCCGAGATCGACAAGCATGACGTGTTCGGCACACTCTTTCGGATCAGCAAGAAGTTCATCTGCCAGACTATTGTCCTCCTCAAGGGTAGCACCGCGTGGCCTGGTTCCGGCAATGGGACGTAATTCAACACGGTCTCCCTCCTTGCGAACCATTACTTCCGGAGAGGCGCCGGCGATCACCGTGTCGTCAAGACGCAGGAAAAACATATACGGGGAAGGATTGAGAGTCCTCAGTACCCGGTAAATATCAAGAGGATCGGCGCTCAATTCTCCGCTGAATCGCTGGGAAAGCACAACCTGAATGATATCGCCTGATCGTACATATTCCTTGGCTTTCTCGACAGCACTCTCATAAGATACACGGGACATGTTGGAGAGGAACTGTACCGGTTTTTCCAAAATTGAAGCTGCTTGCGCTGGAAGAGGTGCGCGTAGCCGGTCTATGATGGCGTCGATTTTCTTTGTTGCACGATCATATGCCTCGGCAGGTAAGACATTTTCGGAAATATGGGCATTTGAAACCACTTTGATTTTTTGACGCATGGTGTCGAAAATCACGATAGTATCGGTGATAAGAAAATATGAATCATAGGCATCAAGCAGAGCCGGTTTTTCCGATGTCAGCGATTCAAAGTGGCGTACCATATCATACCCAAGGTAGCCGACTGCCCCGCCAAAAAAACGGGGCAGACCATCAACCTCTACCGGAGTGAACTGTGCCAGAAGTGCTTTTACGCATTCAAGCGGATCAGGCGACTCCTGTTGAATCGTGATTCCATCCGAAATGGTCTCAACCAGATTCCCTTTTGAGCGAATGATGACAGAAGGCGTTGAACCGAGAAAGCTGTAACGCCCCCATTTTTCACCCCCCTCGATGCTTTCAAGGAGATATGAAAACTGCCCGTCATCAAGCTTCTTAAAAGCTGAGACCGGAGTATCCATGTCTGCCATGATTTCACGATAAACCGGAATCAGGTTACCTTTTTCAGCAAGTGAATAAAATGTGTCGCGTCGTGGGGAAAACATCGTGTACCTCAAAGTTGGAAATCGGGGGAAAACTACCACAGGGACTGCGGAGAGTCAAGTTCAGCCAAAATTACCCAGCATTTGGTCTTGACAACAGGAAGGTCGTTGTGATTAATTACTGATGTATGAACACTAACCGCTTCTCTATCGCATTCAGCTTTTACTTTTGGTTCGGCTTTTATTTCAGGCTGTCTGCCCGGGTACAGGTGTAAGCGAGGAAGCTATCACACGACACCACAAACCGGGGCAGACGAAAGTCTCCCCGGTTTTTTGCTGTCTGTGTACTCAGTTCAGCCAGGGCCGGGGGAAACTTCCGGCCTTAGCTGTTTGCGGGAAAGGATCAAGAGATGATTATTGTAATGAAGGCGGGAGCTGTAAAGAAAGACAAGGATGAAGTTCTCAGGCGGATCAAGGAGTTGGGGTACACGTCGCACGTAATACATGGCACGACGCGTGACGTGATCGGGGCAATCGGTGACGAACGGGGCAAGTCTGCTTTGCAGGCGCTGGAGTCTCTGCATGGGGTGGAAAATGTTGTTCCCATACTGCAGCCGTATAAACTGGCTTCACTGGAAGTCAAGAAAGAGTCGAGTGTCGTGCGGATCAGTGACACCGTTGTAATTGGTGGGCCGCAGGTCGTCATTATGGCAGGTCCGTGCTCGGTGGAGAGTGAAGAGCAGATTATAGAATCAGCACTCGCGGTAAAAAAAGCCGGAGCCCATATTCTGAGAGGCGGTGCATTCAAGCCGCGTACTTCTCCCTATTCTTTTCAGGGGCTTGAAGAGGAGGGGTTAAAACTGCTGGCCAAAGCTCGTGAGTTGACCGGACTTCCTTTTGTAACGGAGGTAATCAACCCGGAAACGGTCGATATGGTAGCAGCATATGCCGATATCCTGCAGATTGGCGCACGCAATTCACAGAACTTTGCGCTACTGAAAAAAGTCGGTCAGATCGGTAAACCGGTGCTGCTTAAAAGGGGCATGGCGATGACAATCCAGGAGCTCCTGATGAGTGCCGAATATATCATGAGTGAAGGCAACCAGTCTGTGATTCTCTGTGAACGGGGTATCCGTACCTTTGAAACAGCCACCCGCAATACTCTTGATTTATCTGCGATTCCGGTGCTGAAAGGAAAGACACATCTCCCCGTTGTAATCGACCCTTCTCACGGTACCGGCAATCATCATTACGTTGCTCCGATGAGCTATGCGGCTGTTGCCGCTGGGGCTGATGGATTGATCATCGAGGTGCACCCGGACCCGGAACATGCTTCGTCTGACGGTGCCCAGTCATTAAAACCGGTGAAATTCGAAAAAATGATGGAGAAATTGCGATTGTTCGCAGAGGCGGACGGAAGGACGCTGTAATACAGGTTGAAAGTTGAAGGTTGAAGAAGATTCATTGGTTCTCCCAACTGTCTTCAGCCTTCAGCTATCAGCCAGATTATTCGGAATGGTCGGGATATAGCTTTTCAATCTGGCGGAACGTGTCGATGCATTCCGAAAACACCTCAACCAGTTCAGGATCAAACTGCTTTCCAGCCTCACTGAGAATGTTCTCAAACACTTCACTCTCGTCCCAGGCCTCTTTGTAACATCGCCTGCAGGAAAGGGCGTCATAGACGTCAGCCAGAGCAACAACTCTCCCGAAAAACGGGATTTCCTCGCCGCGCTTTCCTCGTGCCAAGCCATCTTCCTTCTCATACCCCGGCAGTGCTTTCTGTGTCAGCGGATCAATATGTCCGGGATATCCGTTGCCGTCCCAACGTTCGTGGTGGCTTATTGCAACGATAGCGGCTGATTCGTCAAAATCAGAATAAATATCTGAAAAAAGATTCGCACCGTAAAGGGTATGAAGCTTCATAACCTGAAATTCTTCAGGAGTAAAACGCCCCGGTTTTTTCAAAATATTGTCCGAAATGGCAACTTTACCGACATCGTGCAGCATGGCGGACATGCGCAGTACATCCCTGTTTCTATCTATTTCCGGCTGCGGCAGTTCATGTTTAAAAGCCCAGGCCTCGTACAGGGCAACCGAATACGCGGCAACCCGGTTAACGTGGGGGCCGGTTTCTTTTGGGTCGCGAAGTTCGGCCATCTTGTTCATGCGCAGGATAATTTCCCGGGTCATTTTTGCACGTTCGATAGCATTTGCGGCATTGTTGGCAAAGTACAGTATGATTTCTTCATCATCATGAGCAAAGGGAAAAGCGTCGCCCTGACTGTCGAGCGCGTTAATAAGTTGAAGGATGCCGATGACGTCTCCGCGAAAATTCTGCAGGGGAATGGTCAGCATGGAGCAGGTCCGGTAACCGGTAAGATCATCATATGAGCGATTAAAGGAAAACGGGAAATTGCTGTTGACTTCATACACGTCTGCAATGTTCAGAATAGAGCCGTTGGATGCAACATAGCCGGCAATTGAACTGTTGCTGATCGGTATGCTGAAAGTCGAATAAGGAAGCTTTTTGCCTGGCGGCAGTTGCCGCTGCATGGTGTCGTTCTGGGCATAGCGAAAGATCAGCTTGTTACCCTCACGGACATATATTGAGCCGGCATCGCAGTTGGTAAAACCGCGTGCTTCGCGCAGAATTTTCTCCAGAAGAAGATCAATGTCCTTGATCTGGGAAATTTCAAAGCCAAGATCGATTATCTTGCGGAGTTTTTCTTCCTGACTCGCCATAATATCCCCTTTTGAACGCCAGTAACTGCACATACTACAGTATTTGCAGTCGATAATCAAATATCAGTACAGAGGAAGATCATTTAATGTTTTTGACGTTGCACGGTGACAGTATTTACTCTACGATGCTTCTATTTTTTACAGGGGGTGACAAGCCATGAATATCAGATACTGTCTTGCTGCAGCAGTTGTTATAATTGTTATTCTGATTGGAACCGGAACGGGAAGAGCGGTAGAAACCCCTGCTGCAGTTGCACTTGAAAAAAGCATGTCCGATACACTTGATATCTGGCGCGAAGGTCGATACGAACAACTATTCGAGCTGCTGGCACATCGCGGTAAAACCTCTCGCGAAACGTTTGTGCATAAAATGCGTGACTCCTCTATCCGTCCGGCCTGCTGCTGGCAGAAAATGGAGCGCTTCAAGGTTTTGAACGAAAAACGTACGGAAGCTACTGTGTACGTTAAAATCGGATTGGAGGGGACGACTGGCGGAGTTGAGTCAACAACCCGCGAATTTAAGATGACACACCAGGAAAGGGTCTGGAAGATGCAGCTTGCGGATGTCTTTTCTATCGCCGGGGTGACGGGCAAAAAAAAGAGCGGAACAAAACTTCACCCAAAGAAAATTTATCCCTGATACACTTGGAATGGCCATACATCAGCATCACATTGCACCCACCGGGGAAAAAATATGAATGACTCAACTGAACGAAGCGATCTGGCCGGATATGCCTGTACCAGTAATTCTTCGCGTGGTCGTAAATATCCTGAAGAACATCGTGATAATCGACCCGTCTTTGAACGCGACCGTGACCGCATTATTCATTGTGCCGCTTTCAGGCGACTGGAGTACAAGACGCAGGTTTTTGTCAATCATGAAGGCGATTATTATCGCACCCGGTTGACACATTCACTTGAGGTGGCACAGATCGGCAGAGCCATTGCCCGGAAATTGCATTTGAACGAGGAGTTGACGGAGGCTCTCGCATTATCTCATGATCTGGGTCACACCCCGTTCGGGCATACAGGGGAGGAGGTTTTGAATCGACTTATGCAGGGTTATGGAGGTTTTGAGCATAACATGCAGTCTTTTCGTGTCGTAGACGAACTGGAAGAGAGGTATCCCGGTTTTAATGGACTGAACCTGACATGGGAGGTACGCGAAGGAATAATTAAACACTCAACACCCTATGATGCTGCAAACGAAATAATGGCTGAATTCCTGCCGGGGACTGTCCCCTCCATCGAGGGACAGATTATTAATTACGCTGATGAAATTGCGTATAATAACCACGATATTGATGACGGACTGAAATCGGGCTACATAACACTTGAGATGTTGGGGCAGGTAGATTTATGGCGTGATGTCTGTTCGGGGGTGCGCCGGAAATATCCGGCAATCGATGATAAACGACTCGTCTATCAGACAATCAGTGCTCTGATCGGATTGTTGATTGGTGATCTTTGTGCGACGACAGCATCTAATCTTCAAAAGTTCAATATAGCGTCCCGAGCTGACCTCTTGCGGGTAAATCGGGTCGTTGTTCATTTTAATGATGATATAACCGAACGTAACCGCGTGCTCAAAAAGTTTCTGTTCCAGAATCTGTATCGCCATTACAAAGTTGAAAAAATGCGGGTTAAATCGGAACTGTTCATCTCCCGTTTATTCGAAACATATCTGCGTTACCCTAATCTGCTGCCGCCGAAATACCAGTCTCGATGTGAACATTTCGGGCTTCAGCGTGTTGTTTGTGATTACATCGCCGGTATGACAGACCGGTTTGCGCTTGATGAATATAAACGACTGTTCGATCCATATGAAAGAGTATAGCAATGAAAAAGACTATAAAACCGGAACAATTTGACTTTTTTGCCTTTCTTTCCCGCATGCGCTATATCAGTCGCTGGGGATTGATGCGTAATACTGTCCCGGAAAACATTCAGGAGCACAGCCTCGATGTTGCTGTTATCGCACACGCATTGGCTATGATCCGCAATACGTATTTTTGCGGTTCTCTTGACCCTTCCCGAGCGGCGATGTACGGTATTTTTCATGACGCCAGCGAAATATTCACCGGAGACATGCCGACTCCTGTCAAGCACTTCAACCCCAATTTCAAGCGTTCATTCCATCAACTTGAGGATAAAGCCCGGAGGAAACTCCTGGCAATGCTGCCGCCGGAACTTGCCAAAGAATATGAACCGCTGTTCTTTTTCGAAGATCAGGAAGAATATGTTCAGCTGGTAAAAGCAGCTGACAAGATTGCGGCGTTGACGAAATGTATTGAAGAGGGAAAAAGCGGAAACCATGAGTTCCGCCGGGCGGAGGCAGAGCATTTCGAACAGTTGTCTGCCAGTCGGCAACCGGAAGTGATCTACTTTCTGGAAAAACTTCTCCCTGGATATCGGCTGTCACTGGATGAGTTAAATCTGGGGTGAGTAAATGCATTGATGCACATATTGTAAAAAACGCACTATTTCAACTACTTTATTCCCATTGACTTAAGAAACAACTCTCATGTATAAATGCACAATTCCCGCAGAAAACAAGAGACAATTTGATATGGGGTGACGTCGCTATACTACAACTGCCTTTCCGGTCCCCCTGTTTTGCTGATCCACCCAGATTCCTCGCTGATCAATCTGCCCTCTTCGTTGTGTTTTTCTTCCAGGCAATGCCTTGAACAATTTTGTACCACAATATATTGTCCCACAGCGTACAGCTTTTGCTCAAAATTGCAAAAGCTGCTTTTCGTTTTTTGCGGGGTCCGTGTATGCCACGGGTAGCCAGGGGATTGGCAGATGGCATGATCTACCACATTATTAATCGTGGAAACTGCCGCCAGCAGGTATTTTGTGAATGTCAATACTCCACTGACAGACAGCGAGTCGGAGAGGATGCAGCAAAGCATTGACAGGTGTTCCCCGTTCGGCAATCAGGAGTGGAGGAGTAGAATCTGCGGTGAATTGGGTCTTGAATCGACAATCAAGGCGAAGGGGAGACCGAAAAAACAGGAATAGTGATTCACTGTTTTTTTCCCTCCCGATTGATTAGACGGGGACTGGCTCCGCAGGTGCCTGTCCCCGAGGCCTGATTGATTAGAATCGTTGACAAATCAGCATGTTTTGGGCATGGTTCGTCATCGGATAAGGACCGGAAGTAACTTATGAACGGGAAGTCAATATGATTACTGAAGAAGACAAAGCGGTTATATTGCAGTGTGCAAAAAAATATCATGTAACGTCTGTCGTTGTATTCGGATCTTCTCTTAATGACAACGTTGAAGCACACGACATTGATCTCGGTGTGAAAGGTCTTGATCCCAGACAATTTTTTAAATTTTATGCCGAATTATTCAAGCATTTGTCAAAACCGGTTGATCTTGTTGACATTACCAGAAAAACGCTTTTCAACGATCTTGTGGAAGAATCAGGGATTCAGATTTATGGATAACTTGCCGAGACAGATTATCGCTGAAATAGAAAATGTCGAGGCGGCCCTCAAAAATCTCGAAGAAACTATGGATCGCAAGGTTAAAACTGTTGTTGAACTGGCTATGGGTACCTTTCTGCACAATGTTTATAACGGGATTGAGAATATTCTGAAGCAGAGCCTGAAGATTAAAGATATCCAGATTACCAATGGAGACAACTGGCATAAAGAATTGCTGAACCTTGCCGTTGTTCATTCGGTAATAAGCCCGGAGTTATCAGATGAGCTTTATGAGTACCTGACGTTCAGGCACTTTTTTGTGCATGCTTATGGTTTCATGCTTGAAGAAGCGCCATTAGAATCTCTGGTGGATAATATCCCGGGAGTTTGGTCAAAATTCATTTCTGAAATTGAGCAGAATATCGGAAGTATAACTGAACCGATGGCGAAGAAATGACAATGTTGTAGGAGATTATCATGGCGAGGAGAAAGCTATGAGGGATTTGAGATCGAATCAATCGGTTGAGCAAATGAATATTGATGATGTCCCCTTTTTGTTGCCTCAATTCCAAATCAACAGACCCCCGATGTGGTTACCAGGGACTTGCATTTCATTATAGGCACGTATCTGTCACGTTTCGATCACGCCACCAGATATTTCTCCACCGCTTCCGGCGCCATGTCATTAACCACTGAAAAAATCTGCTTCGAATCATTGAGTCGCATTTCAATCCTGCATTCAGCGCCGAATTCCGCTTTCGTATAGCGGAGCATAATTCTGGCGCTGAGACGGTAGAGATCATCAGTATGGTCGCCGATAATAATGGCAACCGGGGTGTTGCCGTCCAGCCAGGTCAGGGCAGCCTCTCCCGGCTGGCGGGCGAGTTCAAGCTGATTGTTGTCACCCTCGCTGCGCCCCATGACCGCTTTACTTTGCGGAGCGATGCGGAAGTGCCTTCCGGTCTTGAGAAGCCGAAAATCACGCAGGTTGAGTTCTTCTGAATGAGCAAAAACATCCTTGATTTTCGGTACGAATGACAATTCAGTCAGCAGGCAGCCGCCGGCTGGACAGGGGTAGTTTTTGACATCCAGATCATCTGCCATCTGCATCTGCACCGAGCGCGAACGACCTTCGATCGAGAGCATTTTACTCCGGTCAACCCACCCCTCTTTTTCAGGAATAGTCGGTTCAAAATGACGGGCGGAAAGCGGGCGGAGCAGAAGCCCTTCCAATCCGCTGTCCCGCTCAATAACCCGCAGCGTATCGCGCCGCTGACTCATCGGCCGCTGACCGAGAACTTCACCGGTAAACACAAAGTCAGCGCCACTCTCAAGCATGTATTCTTTGGCTTTTTTGAGCAGATAGATCCGGCAGTCCACACAGGGATTGACCCCTTTTCCGTAGCCATGAACCGGATTCCGGACTATTTCAAGATAATCCAGACCCTTGTGTACAACTTTGATTGGAATGTTGTATTCCTGGGCAACCCGGACTGCCTCAGATTTACAGCCGGCGTTTTTCCCGGTACAGGTACAGAAAGGGGAGGTAAAATTGAGGGCTTCGACTTCGATGCCCAGATCAAGCATCATTTTGACGGCCAGAGTAGAGTCGAGGCCTCCCGAGAGGAGGGCGATTGCTTTTCGTTTCATTTTTTACTCCTGGGGCTCCATGACGAGAACGATCAGAATAAGTGGTGACCGTCACAGGACCGATTTTCATTAAGGCTAGCATGCCGTGCAAACGAATGTAAAGCGGTATGTGGAAATCAAGACTCTTGGAACCGGGCCGGATTTCTGATATTTAGAGAGGTGACAGTTCGGCCTCAATTTTTAAACCTTTAAAAGACTTTTAAACACAGAGGCACAGCCAAAAGTAGGCGCTTCTAAGCGAGGGCACAGAGGCAATATGTAAACGGTTCGTCTTATGCTTTTTGATTGGGTTGCAACAATTTTCAGATTCACCCAAAAGGTGATCTTTCGACCTGTATTTCCTTCAATGTATTCTCTGTGTACTCTGTGGCTCTGTGTTTGAAATTGCCGTTTTCAGGTTAAATCGGGATATGTAAATAAGAGGTAAGCTCAAGTGAACTGTACCTGGACAACAACATTGCTGGCCCGTTACCTTGAAGGTGATCCCCTTAAAATTGTTACTGAACACAGCCGGTACGTTGCAGATCTTGCGCTGGAGGTCGCCGACCGTCTGGCGTTGCCGGAAGAGACCCGCATCTTTATTGAGGAAGCGGCGCTGTTGCACGACATCGGTGTCTCCCAGGTGCGTGCGCCCGGACTCGGGCTGCACGGGAAGCATCCGTATATCATGCACGGTGTTCTCGGTCGTGAAATTCTGGAAGGAGAGGGGTATCCACTTCATGCGCTGGTATGTGAGCGCCATACCGGAGTCGGCCTGACTTCCGAAGACATTGTTCGCCAGGGTTTGCCGCTGCCGCATCGGGACATGTGTCCGCAATCACTTTCGGAGCAGATAATCTGTTTTGCTGATTTGTTTTATTCGAAGACTCCGGGGCGATTGGCTGAGCGCAAGAGCGTTGAAAAGGTGAGAAAAAAACTACTCCCCTTTGGTGCAGAAAAAGCCGCTGTTTTTGATGTCTGGCTCGCGAAATTCAGCTAAAAGCGGTTGCATTTTATTGTCCCTTGATTTATTGTATCCATCCCTTTTAGCATCTCTATCACGGCTACCCACCAGGCGGTTTCCCTTGCAGATTCCCTTGCAGACAAATGCGTTACCCATCGAGGAGCTTCGTACACGTATCGACGGCATTGATGATGCCATTCTTGGCCTTTTAAATGAACGGTCACAGGTTGTTCTGGAAGTAGGCCGCCTCAAATCCGGGAACAAGCTTGATTTTCACGTCCCCGGCCGCGAGCGCCAGATCTATGAGCGCCTGCTGAGTCAAAATCCCGGCCCATTCCCGAATGATGCCCTTAAAAATATTTACCGCGAAATAATTTCGGCATGTCTGGCGCTGGAATCGCCGATGAAGGTCGCTTTTCTGGGCCCCAAAGCAACGTTCAGCCACCTGGCGACTATGCAGCAGTTTGGCCTATCGGCTGAACTGGTCCCCATGAAATCAATCCCTTCTGTCTATGAAGAGGTGGAGAAGGGGAAGGCGTTGTACGGAGTGGTGCCGGTCGAGAATTCGACGGAAGGGGTCATCTCGCATACGCTCGACATGTTTGTGGAAAGTAAACTGCAAATCACCGCCGAAATCCTTCTGGAAGTGCATCACGACCTTCTGTCTCGTACCGGCAGGTTGGAGGATATCAAAAAGGTATATTCGCATGCACAGCCGATTGCCCAGTGTCGCCAGTGGCTCGATGATAATCTCCCCGGCGTGCCTCTGGTTGATGTGGCTTCTACTGCTGTTGCCGCCCAGATTGTCAGCGAGGATTATACCGCAGCCGCAATTGCCAGTGAATTGGCGGCCTCTCTCTACGATCTCAAAGTTGTCAGGAGCAGGATTGAGGATCAGGTCAATAATTTTACCCGGTTTCTGGTAATTTCCCGAAAAGGGTGTGACCGTTCGGGGAGTGATAAAACTTCTGTGCTCTTTTCGGTCAAGGATGAGCCGGGAATCCTCTGCCGTATGTTGGAGCCCTTTGCCAAGCGAGGCATTAACCTGACCAAGATCGAATCGCGGCCCTACAAGAGTAAGGCCTGGGAATACATCTTTTTCCTCGATCTCTTTGGTCATGTCTCAGATCCTGATGTTTCTGAAGCACTGGAGGAACTGAAGGGGTGTTGCCAGTTCCTTAAAGTTCTCGGATCCTATCCGCGTTCGATGTAGAAGGGGATCGGATGAACGTGAAAATAGAACGTCTGGCAATTATCGGGGTAGGTTTGATCGGAGGCTCTCTTGTGCGCGCTCTGCGCGAAGCCGGGGCCTTGAAGAGTGTTGTCGGCATTGGCAGGTCCCTTCCAAATCTTGAGGAGGCTCTCTCTCTGGGGATCTGCGACGAGATAACCCAGGACCTGGTCGAAGGGGTGCGGGGCGCAGATGTGGTGTTCATCTCTGTGCCGGTCTGTGCTATTCCCGGTGTGGTTGCCGGGATCGCTCCGGCTCTGGCTCCGGGCTGTATCGTTACTGACGGAGGAAGCGTCAAGAGTGCGATTGTCAGCGAGTGCGAGGCGCTCATGCCACCCGGTTGTTTCTTTGTCGGTGGCCACCCGATTGCCGGTACCGAGCACACCGGGGCTGCCGCCTCCTTCGCCACTCTCTACCGTGGCAGACGCTGCATCCTGACACCAACGGAACGAACCGACGTTGCGGCCCTGGAGCGGGTCTCCCGCATGTGGCGGTTAGCCGGTGCCGACGTCTGTCTCATGGAGCCCGGACATCACGACCGGATCTTTGCCGAGATTTCGCACCTGCCTCATATGGCTGCCTATGCTTTGGTGCATGCCGTGGGGACGGCGGACGTGGAAGGGGAAAACGTCCTCTCCTACACAGCCGGCGGTTTCCGGGACTTCACCCGTATAGCCTCATCCGACCCGGCTATGTGGCGCGACATCGCCTTGATGAACCGGAATTCACTCCTGCAAAGCATCGACGGATTTTCAACCAGCATGGCTGAGCTGCGACGGCGCATCGCTGCTGGAGATGGCGAGGGGTTGAGTGAGTTTTTTACCACAGCAAAACTGTTTCGTGACGGCATAATCTGATGTTATAGCCAATTTCAATTCAAGGATGAAATCAAGATGGCGAAGATCGAGGCGACGAAGGCATACAAGTCAGTATGTTGAGGAGCCGGCCCGGACAAGCAGGATAGTGCGTTAGCCGAATTATTTTCTGCATGACAACACAGAAACTAATTCGTAACTTACTAGAACAAGCCATCGAAGATAGCGCCTTGAATTGGAATCGGCGTCTGGAGAATTTGTGAATTCAATTACCATACAACCAGCTGCTGCTGTAAGGGGCGTAATCACCGTTCCGGGTGACAAGTCGATTTCTCACCGCTCCATCATGCTTGGAGCAATAGCAAACGGCATCACTACCGTTCGCGGTTTTCTCCGAGGTGAGGACAACATGTCCACCATGCATGCCTTTCGTGCCATGGGGGTCGATATCGATGACGACGGCGAAACGATCCGGATCACCGGCCGTGGTTTGCACGGGTTGAAGGAACCTGGCGATATTCTCGACTGTGGTAACTCCGGCACAACTATCAGGCTGATCACCGGCCTCCTTTCGGGCCAGTCATTTTTTTCTGTTGTTACCGGTGATAAATACCTGCGCAAGCGCCCTATGAAACGGGTTGTTGAACCGCTTTCCCGCATGGGAGCGCGGATATCGGGCCGCAATGACGGGACGTTAGCTCCGCTTGCAATCAATGGCGGTTTTCTGAAAGGGGTAGAGTATCAATCTCCGGTGTCAAGCGCCCAGATCAAGTCATCGATCATGCTGGCCGGACTCTATGCTGATGGTGAAACGAGAGTGAGCGAACCGAGCCTCTCCCGGGACCATTCAGAGCGAATGTTCCGTCACTTCGGCGCATCGCTTGACGTTCATTCCGATGGTGTCGCTGTGCGCGGCGGATTTGAATTGACCGCCAGGGAAGTAACGGTGCCGGGAGACATATCATCAGCCGCATTTTTTATCGTCGCTGCCCTGATCACCCCTGATTCCGAACTGCTGATACGAAATGTCGGTGTTAACCGTTCCCGTACCGGTGTGATCGATATCCTTCTGGCTATGGGTGGCGACATTCAACTGCAGGACGAACGGGAAGTTTCGGGTGAACCGGTAGCCGATATTCTGGTGCGCTCATCCCGTCTCAAAGGAATTGCTATTTCCGGCAGTGTTGTTCCCCGTGCCATTGACGAATTTCCTGCGATCTGTATCGCTGCCGCTCGTGCTGAAGGTGTTACCTCGGTCAGGGATGCCCGGGAGCTGCGGGTGAAAGAGACCGACCGGATCACCGCCATGGCAAATAATCTCAGAAAACTGGGCATCACGGTTACCGAGACCGAAGACGGCATGGATATTACCGGTTCCGAGCGCCTGCTCGGCGGGACAGTCGACAGCTGTGGAGATCATCGCATTGCCATGTCCCTGTCCGTTGCCGCGCTGGTTGCGTCCGGTGCAATCATGGTGACAGATATCGGATGTGTTGCAACCTCATTTCCAACCTTTTTCCCGCTGCTGGAAAAAGTTTCCTCGAAATAACTCATGCCTTCACGACCCGACGGCATAGTCATCGCCATAGACGGCCCATCCGGTGCCGGGAAAAGTACTATTGCCCGTTTGTTGGCTGAACGTCTCGGATATATCCAGATCGATACCGGGGCAATGTATCGGGCCGCCTCTTTTCTGCTTTCCCGCGCCGGGATCGAACTTGATGATTACTCGGCTCTCGAACAATTTTGCCGGAATCTTGACATACGGCTCGAAGTGATATCCGGCAAGCAGTTTGTCTACGCCAACGGTCTGGATGTTACCGATCAGATCCGTACTCCGGAGATGTCGCTTTTGACTTCACGGACATCATCACTCAAACCTGTGCGGGATGCGTTGTTACAAGCGCAACAAAAGATGGGCAGTCGGGGCGGTGTTGTTCTCGAAGGGCGTGATATCGGCACAGTGGTGTTCCCTGATGCGGAAATAAAATTTTATCTGAGTGCTTCTGTGGAAGAGCGAGCCCGGAGACGTTGTGATGAATTAACCCGTGCCGGGGAGATTGTTTCGCTCACGGAAACAATTGCCGATGTAACCGAGCGGGACCGGCAGGATTCCGAGAGGGATATCGCACCGCTCAGACAGGCGGATGACGCCATTTTAGTTGATTCATCACGACTTACTGTTGAAGAGGTACTGACCGGAATGATTACTCTGTGTCGAAACAAAATAGTGACTCTGGAATCATTGCCATGAAGGTTATTCTTGCAAAAAAAGCCGGGTTTTGTTTTGGCGTAAAACGGGCGACACAGTTGGCTTTTGAGGCGGTCGGCAAAGATCAGGACACATACACGCTCGGGCCGATTATTCATTCTCCGCAGGTTGTCGGCAAGCTTGAAAATTTAGGAATCCGGGCCCTTGATTCTCTTGATGGTCTGGATCACGGGACCATTATTATCCGCTCACATGGCGTTGAACTGAAAGATATCAACGATGCAAAGCAGAAGAACCTTCATATTCTCGATGCAACCTGTCCGTTTGTCACAAAAGCACAGAAATATGTGAAGAGCCTTTCTGATTCTGGATATGGTGTTATCGTGGTCGGGGATGCAGAACACCCCGAAGTGCAGGGGATCGTCTCCTACGGTGGCGATAATGTCTTTGTCGTTGCGCTCGGAGAAGACGTCAAAAAACTTCCAATAATGAAAAAAATAGGTGTGGTGGCGCAGACGACCCAGTCATTTGAAAATCTGAAAAATGTTGTGTGTGAATGTCTGCTGCGGGGCGGCGAAATCCGGGTGTACAACACGATCTGTGATGCTACCACCGTTCGTCAGGATGAGGCAAAAGAGTTGGCCGCGCAGGTTGACTGTATGCTGGTGATTGGCGGGTTTAACAGTGCCAATACCCGTCGGTTGCTTGAAGTATGCGCCGAACTTCAGCCGCGAACCTACCATATTGAAACTGCGACAGAGATAAATCCGGTCTGGTTTGAAGGAGTCGAACTGGTAGGAGTCACCGCCGGAGCGTCGACACCGAAGTGGATTATTGATGAAGTTATGAACAAAATTGAGGAATTGAATAAAAGCGATTGAAATATTTCCATCATATTGCTACATTGCCAAGCTTAATAAAAATAGAAGAACGATAAACGTCCAGGGGGTATGGTGTAATGGTTGATTTTAAAAGGCTTGACGCTGCCGGAGAAGAGAATGAAGAGCTCGACGGCGATCAGCAAAGCAGTGAATTTGCAGCGCTTTTCACTGAAAGTTTAAAAGATCGTCCCGAACGGGATAAAATCATAGAGGGAACTGTAGTGCGCGTGGATGTTGATACGGTCCTCGTTGATATCGG
>VFJW01000162.1 GCA_009885845.1 Geobacter sp. | reverse complement strand
TTTTTGCCGATAACACCGCACTCTCATTCGCCAGAGCCAGGAGCGTCGGCCGTTATCTCACTGCGGCACTTCATCTGCCTCCTGAAAGCCTCGACTTAGACGGAAAAGGAGAACGTCAACCTGTTGCAACTAACAGATCGGCCGAAGGTCGCGCCATGAACCGCCGGGTCGAAGTAAGTGTCTCGTTGGCACAAATTGTCGAGACATCCCGGATTACACTTATCAAGGAAAGAAGCGGAGTCAAAACACAGGAGTTACTGGGCAGTCCTGTCAAGTCGACGACTGAACACCAGTCCCGCCTCATCACCCCAGACCTGAAAAATGAAATGAGTACGGGCACGTCCGTTTCAAACGGGACAGAAGGAGATACCCAACCATCCGCTACTTCGATAATGCAGACCGCTCAGAAGCAGCAAGAGCCCCGGAAAATCAGTGAATCCCCGGTACCTCAGCCTGAGGGAGAACACGCAGTTTTGATCTCGGCTCTCAATGACTCTGTGATTCACTACAAAACCAGTCTGAAAGGGATCAAAGACACGATGCAGGGAGCAACGGTTGAACTTCTTATGCCGCAGAACCTGCTTTATATGGCCGGGACATCAATTCTTGATGGCACGGCTGTTGCGGACCCTGAGATAACTGGTTCCCTGTTGAAATATAATTTCACCACACTGCCTGATGAGAAGCGGTTTGATTTGCGATTACAGGCAATTGTTGATGACGAAACCCAAATCTCGGCATCGGGGAGCAGTGTCACCGTTATCTTGACCGATGACAAGGGGAGGCCGGTCAATACGTTCACTGCAACAAGTGAACTTACCGAAGGAATGGATGAGATTAACAGACCGGATATTGCACCCGTTGCAGTGCAGGCGCCTCAGGAGAGTGTCAATCAGATGAAACTGGATGAGGAGTTTCAGGAGAAAGTCATAAGAACAGCTCCTGCAGCATCTGCCACATCTGGAACATCTCCGAAACCGGATACCGAGCCTCGAATTACGGATGAGCCCGGTATTCTATCTCCTGCCGACAACAGTATTGTTGTGTACCAGATCAATGCTGTCAGAGTTATCCTCGATTCTGCATTGACTGCGCAGCTATTCCTGGATGGGAAAGAAATACCTGCGGAGAGGATCGGTTTCAGCATGAAGGACAGCAAGACCGAAAAGAGCCTTTACAGCTATATCGGTGTTGATTTTGGCGAGCCGGGGGAACATCTTCTTACCCTGAAGGGTGTTGACAGTTATGGCGTGACCAGATTTGAGAAGAGTGCAAAAATTACCCGTGCCGGCGACATTACTTCTATCAGACTTGTTTCCGCCGAAGGCAATATTGCCGACGGCAAAACTCCGGTGCGGGTGAGAGTGCAGCTCTTTGACAGGAATAATATGCGTATCGCGGCCAATGCCGAACTCATCATCAAGAGTGGTGAACTTCGCGCCCAGAGCGGAGCAGACATCAAACAGAGCAGCGACGGCACCGTTGCCGTAGACAGTGAAGGGTGGATCACCTTCCAGCCGGTGACAAACAGCGGACTTTACCGCAGCCAGCTCGCTTTCAACAAGGCGACCATTGATATTGAAACCTATGTAAAACCGAATATGCGAGACTGGATTCTGGTCGGTCTGGCCGAAGGCACCGTTGGATACAGTTCGGTATCCGGCAATATGGAGAGCCTCCCGGCGGGAACCGCACGAGAAGATTTATATAAGGACGGCCGGGTCGCCTTCTATGCCAAGGGGCAGATCAAGGGTGAATGGCTGCTGACCACTGCCTATGACAGCGCCAGGCAAAAAGAGACGGGTGACGGCCTCTTCCAGACGATTAACCCCGAGTCATATTATACTCTCTATGGCGACGCGACCCGGCAGCAGTATGATGCCGCCAGCGCCAAAAATCTGTACGTCAAGATTGAACGCGATCAGTTCTATGCCATGTTCGGCGATTATGACACCG
>VFJW01000145.1 GCA_009885845.1 Geobacter sp. | reverse complement strand
GATCCGCAAAGAGGCCGCTGAAAAAGGATGGGATGATGCCAAAGAGCTGATATCTGCCACGAGACGCCGTACGAATGCTCTGCTGGATGAGTTGAAACGAGAGAAGCGGAGCGAGATTGTAGATGAGCTGCGCCAGACCGAGACGGAGCTGATGAAAGAGCTTAAGCCGCTGGTCAATTCGGCAGAACATTTATCTCTTAAGTCAGTTAAAAGGGGTGACGCCGTACAGATCGTTTCGCTCGGGCATGATGGCATAGTGCTCTCTCTGGATGACCGCCACGCCAAGGCGCGGGTGAGAGCCGGACGAATGGAGCTGGACGTTCTGCTGACAGATCTTTGTGCCCCTCAAGGTGGCGCGGAGCGCAGCGCCAAAAAGACCTTTACCGTTCCCTGGAAAGTCGATATTGTGAAGAGCGAACAGCGTGAGTTGAAGCTGATTGGAATGCGGGTGAACGAGGCGCTGGTCGAACTGGAGCCGTTCATCAACCATGCTGCCGCTGCCGGTCTGAGTGAAGTCCGGATCATCCACGGAGTCGGCTCAGGCAGATTGCGTGATGCCGTTCGTGAGGAACTGGAGCGGCATTCGCTGGTCGAGGGGTTTAGGCCTGGAGAGCCGCACGAAGGGCGAGATGGAGCTACGGTGGTGATGCTGAGAACATAATTCATTTTGGCAAGTTGTTGGGAGGATAAGTTCATGCCGGAAAAGAAGCTTGGAGAACTGCTTGTAGAAAGCAGGCTGATCACAACAGAGCAATTCAGTGAAGCACTTGAAATGCAACGGATGAATCCGTCACAGCCAATCGGCCAGCTGCTCTGCCAGATGGGATTGTTGAAGAAGGACGATCTTGACTTCGTACTTGACCACAACAACAAGCGACTTAAATTGGGAGAAATACTGGTTTCCCAGAATCTGATCAACGAAGATCGTCTCAATAATGCCCTGAACATCTGTAAGCTGGAAAAGATACCACTAGGCAGAGCACTTGTCAGGCAGCATCTTATTGAAGAAGAGCAGATGTCGCGCGCCGTTGCATCCCAGCATGATCTTAAGTTTGTCAATCTGGCAGGCGTTCGCCTTGATCATGAATTGTCCGGATTTATCAATGTTTCGTTTGCTAAGCGCCACCGGATAGTGCCGATCAGGTACAGAGACAATTCTCTGACTATTGCCATGGCATATCCCCTCCTGCGAGACGAACTTGCCCAGATTGAAAGCTGGTCCAAAATGCGGATCATTCCGGTTATTGCCAAGGAGAGCGACATTCTCATTGCCCAGCAGAAGATATTCAATTTACATGTGGCTTCAAGTAATGAAGAACATAATTATGATTTGTCTGAAGACCAGATAAAGATAAGCGGCCAGTCAAAATACGTTAGTGACTTTATCAGTGCCGATGTTGATTTTCTGGTTAAGCGCATTATCACCACCGGTATCAGGGACGGCGCCAGCGATATCCATCTGGAGTCCACCGAACTGGGGATGAATGTCCGCTATCGAATTGACGGAATCCTTCAAAAGATCGAACTAGGTACAGACGATACGTTGATAAATCCAAATTCCAGGCAGATAATCTCGAAGGTCAAGATCATGTGCGACATGGATATTGCGGAACGGCGCAGGCCACAGGATAGCAGTTTCAAAATGAAAGTGACAAAGGGGAGTACGATCCGCAACGTTGATTTCCGCGTTTCTACCATTCCGACCCAATATGGCGAAAATGTCGTTATCAGGATTCTTGACAAACGGAGCGGGACTGTCTCCCTGGAAGCGCTCGGATATGCTCCCGAACATGTTTCGGTACTCTATCAGGCGCTTGAAAAACCAACCGGTATCTTTCTGGTGACCGGCCCAACCGGTTCCGGCAAATCATCCACTCTGTATGCCATACTCTCTCGAATAAACACTCCCGGCACGAAGACACTCACCATTGAAGATCCTATAGAATACGCCATTGACGGAATTACACAGACGGAGGTCAATGATGTCATCGGCAATTCCTTTGTACGCCTGTTGCGGGCGTTCCTCCGCCAGGATCCGGATAATATAATGGTTGGCGAGATTCGCGACCTCGAGACCGCCACCATCTCTTTGCGGGCAGCATTAACTGGCCATACTGTGCTTTCTACCCTGCACACAAATGACTCTACGAGCGCAGTTACGCGACTGATAGACATGGGCGTTGAACCCAGCCTGCTCGCCACGACCATCCGCTGCGTCCTGGCGCAACGCCTCGTTCGCCACATCTGTCACAGGTGCCGGACGCATTACACCCCTTCTGATCAGATTCTGAAAGAATTTGGAATTCCCGGTAATAGCGGCATGAAATTTATTCAGGGGAAGGGGTGCTCAGCATGCAATTTTACCGGATTCAGCGGTCGTCTACCGATTGTAGAATTGTGGATTCCCAATCGTGAGGAACTGTTGTTATTAAACCGGCGGCCTGATAATCCCACTCTTCGTGAAACAGTTTTTGTGGAATCAAGCCGCCTGACGATGGCTGAAGACGGGTTTCGCCGGGTACAGGCGGGAGAGACTACTCTGGAGGAATTGCTTCGTGTTGTTCCATTCGAACAGATTGAGGCCGGGAGAGAAAAAATCTCCAGGTTATTTGACGGTAAAGGGGCGTAATCAGATTTCCTGCTGTTCAGCGGAGTCAAAACACCACACCGTAAGTTGCGCTACAGTATGTTGAAACTTCCGCCGTGTCTCGCGGATCACAAACGGTACATCACGAGGAGCGTCCAGCATTCGGAAGTGCGGTTTCAAAGCTTCGGTCAACCCGTCAAGCGACCAGACCGGTTCACCTGCATCGCGATACCCCCCCAGCCATTCCTCTTTTTTTGTATGCTCCTCCAGCCAGGTATAGGGTGAAGTCAGCACTAACAGTCCGCCCGGATTCATCCGTTCGTGAATGGTAGAGAGGAAGCGGCGCGGCGAATAGAGGCGGTCTATCAGATTAGCGGCAAGGATCAGGTCGTAGCCGCAGAACTTTTCAGGAAGGTTACAGGCGTCTCCTTGAAAAAACGTTACCCGGTTGCGCGCGTCCTCCAGCCCCAGATCTGACAGGGTAATTTCATGGAACGAGACAATCTCCCCCTCTTCCGGAAGAGCGTAACGGAGAGCGCCTTCAGCCTGCATCCGGGCGGCAAGCCGGAAAAATCGGGTTGAAAAATCCAGCCCGGTGACTCGTTCAAATCCGCCGTGCGCCAGTTCAAACGATGCCCTTCCGAGGGCGCAGCCGAGGTCAAGGGCATGTCCCATGGGACGCCCCTGCATCAGTTCCAGGCAGATTTTTACGCATGTCTCCGCAAAGTTGGCGACGCCGAAATGCTCCGGGCCATAATGGGCATGGCAGTACTGTGCGGCCAGAGCATCACTTTCATACTGATCATCATGGATGACAATCGGTGCGGCACTTTCCACATAGCGGAAGCCGGCATGCTGGTAAAAGTGCCGCCTGAAAGCATACCGTGCATCCCGGGTCGCCTCGTTACCGGTTGAAATCCAGGACCCACCCTTGATCAGGTTATGACGGGTGTCAAACGTCGGGGTGGAAAAATCGTCGTACCAGGGGTGAATTTCAAAGCCGTGGAACGGGTAGATCGGAGTCTCGGTCCATTGCCAGACATTGCCGAGTACGTCGTAAAAGTCGCCGTTTTTGAAGCGGTCAACCGGACAGGAGGATGACCAGTATTCCAGGTTGATATTACCCGGCGCGCTGTTCCAGGAGGGTTGATCAGGGATGCTGCAGAGGTCCCGCAGCCGGTTCCATTCATCTTCGCTCGGCAGGCGTATGGGGGCGCCGGTACGGGCTGATTTCCAGTTACAGAATGCCTTGGCTTCCAGGTAGTTCACCTCAACCGGCCAGTTCCAGGGCAGGTCAATCTCACTGGCCATAGTTCGCAGCATCCAGCCGCCACCGGCTTTGATCCAGAACAGCGGATGCTCGGCCTGCTTGAACTCGCGCCACTGCCACCCTTCGTCAGTCCACCATTCCTGGTCGCGATAGCCCCCCTCCTCAACAAATTCAAGGAACTCACGATGAGAGGTGAGATACTCTGCCGCCTTGAAATCCTGCACACCGGCGTTATGCACGCCGTACTCGTTGTCCCAGCCGTACAACGGATTATCCTTCGCCTTGCCGAGGGTGACGCTGCCGCCGGCTACGTCCAAAAGCCGGTTGGCGGGAGGCTCTCCCGCTTCGGTGCAAATGCCCCAGAGCGGAAGCTGCTGAACCTGATCAATGGGGAGCTGCCGGATCAATACGGAAGACGTTTCCAGATGAATGCGCTGGTGTTCAATTCCCATCATAATGCCCCAGAAGGGATCTTCCCAGGTGACCGGAAGCGTCAGCGTCAGACGCCGGATGAGCCCGTCTATCAGTTCGCGGGCCAGATCGCGATATTCTTTAACCTGCTGCCGGGTAGGCCAGTCGTAATGAGCTTCATTCAGGTCATCCCAGGACATCTCATCCACCCCTACGGCAAACATCGATTCGAAGCGCGGATTAATGCGGGTGTCAATGACTTTGGCGACCATCAGTTTGTTGATGTAAAAGGTGGCGGTATGGCCGAAATAAAAGATCAGCGGGTGGCGCAGCCGGTCGGCTCTCAGATAAAACGTATCGTCGTAGCGGAGCGTATCGTAGAGTTTTTCGTCGATATCAAACGTGGCATGAAAATACGCCAGAATTTCCGCCCGTTTCTGCTCCGGATCCCCGTGAGAAAGGATTGCAGTGTGAGTTTTGCTCAGATCCATACGGTGTCTCCCCGTAACCAATCATTTTTTGCGTGAGTAGAGTATACGATAATATCTTACAGCAAACAAATTATATCTCTGGCTAAATGGTTGCAAATTTGCTACCATTCAAACTATGAAAGCTGTTATTGACACTAATGTGTTTATTGGCGCCTGTCTGGGGCAAGGAGCGAGTCGTGCTGTTGTCGCCGCCTGTTTGGAGGGAAAACTGACTCCGTTGATGGGCGTTGCGTTACTCTCTGAATATGAAGATGTACTGGGGCGAAAGAACCTTTTTGCCCGCAGTCGACTTGATGATGGCGAACGGGATGAACTTCTGGATATATTTCTTGCAACCTGCAGCTGGACACAGATTTATTATGGCTGGCGGCCGAATCTTCAGGATGAGGGGGACAATCATCTGATTGAACTTGCCGTTGCCGGTGGAGCAGGATACATCGTAACGCGCAACCTTCGCGATGTGGACCGATCGGAACTGTTATTCCCCGACTTGAAGGTGGTTTTTCCGGAAACATTACTCAAGGAGATGAAATTATGAGCGCTTTAACACTTCGTTTACCTGATGAAAAATATCTGCGCCTGAAAGATATGGCGCATCGACGCGGACAGAGCGTGAATCGTCTGCTGGATGAAGTAACAACCCTTCTGCTGGCCGAATTTGATGCAGAGACCCGTTTTGCACTGCGGGCCGCACGAGGCAAAGGAAAACAGCACCGAGGCCTTGAATTACTGGCCAAGGCCGGAACACATTGATCTAACAAAATTGAGGAGCAGCCCGCATGACACACCATATATTAAAAGCCCTTTCCGAACGGATTCTGGTGCTCGACGGCGCCATGGGCACCCAGCTGCAGGCCTGCAATCTAACCGCAGATGATTTTGGCGGCGCTGAATATGAAGGGTGCAACGAATATCTGACCATGACCCGTCCTGATGTCATAGAGAGCGTTCACCGCGCCTATCTTGAGGCCGGGGCAGATATCATCGAATCCAATACGTTCGGCTCCACCGATATCGTTCTGGCGGAGTATGGTCTGCAGGACCAGGTGTTCGAACTGAACCGGCAGGCCGTCCTGATCGCACGTCGAGCCTGTGACGCTTTTTCTACGGCAGAAAAGCCGCGCTGGGTGGCCGCATCAATGGGACCGACTACCCGGACCATATCAGTTACCGGCGGCGTTACCTTTGCTCAGCTGGTAGAGGCTTTCCGGGGCCAGACATTGGGGCTGCTGGCGGGAGGCGTTGATCTGCTGCTCCTGGAAACCGCTCAGGACACACTGAATCTCAAAGCCGCAGCCGAAGGGATCCGGCTGGCGTTTGCCGAGAGCGGCCAGAGGGTGCCGCTGATGATCTCCGGCACAATTGAACCGACCGGCACAATGCTGGCCGGACAGGGCGTTGAAGCGCTCTACACCAGCCTGGCCCATCTGGAGGACAGCCTCGGACTGATCAGTATCGGCCTGAACTGTGCCACCGGGCCTGAGTTTATGACCGATCATCTCCGGACGCTGTCGGAACTGGCCGGCTGTCATGTCTCGGTCTACCCGAACGCCGGTCTGCCGGATGAGAACGGTAACTACGCTGAATCGCCTGAATCTCTTGCTGCCAAACTGTCCCGTTTTGTGGATGAAGGGTGGCTTAACATTGTGGGCGGCTGCTGCGGTACGTCACCGGCCCACATCGCCGCCATTGCCCGGATGGTTGCAGGCAGGAAACCTCGTCGTCCCGTATCGCTGCGCCGCCGCGTCGTCTCCGGAATAGAGGTGCTGGTGATAGAAAATGACGCCCGTCCGGTGCTGGTGGGCGAACGCACCAACGTTATCGGCTCACGCAAGTTCAAGAATATGATCGTCGCCGAGCGCTTCGAGGAGGGTGCCGAAATTGCCCGGGATCAGGTTAAGAACGGCGCACAGGTGATCGACATCTGCGTGGCCAATCCGGATCGGGACGAGACGTCCGACATGACACGAATTCTCGATTTCCTGCCGCGCAAAGTACGGGCTCCGATCATGATCGACTCTACCGACTCTCAGGTGCTGGAGCTTGCTCTACAACGCCTGCAGGGGAAATGCCTCTTTAACTCCATCAATCTGGAGGATGGTGAAGGGCGCTTTGCGATCGTTTCTGATCTGATTCATCGCTATGGCGGCTCGGTCGTGGTCGGCTGTATCGACGAAGACCCGCAGCATGGCATGGCGGTCACCCGGGAGCGCAAGCTGGCAGTGGCCAGACGGTCATACGACCTGCTGGTCAACAAGTACGGCATCCGGCCGGAAGATCTGATTTTCGACCCACTGGTGTTCCCGGTCGGGAGCGGTGACGCCGCGTATACCGGCTCAGCGGTGGAAACCATAGAAGGGGTGCGTCTGATCACGGAAGAATTTCCGCAATGCAGCACTATTCTGGGAATCTCCAACGTCTCATTCGGCCTGCCGCTGCCGGGACGGGAGGTGTTGAACGCCGTTTTTATCCACCACTGCGTCAAGGCCGGTCTTACCTACGCCATTGTAAATACCGAAAACCTGGAGCGATACGCTTCCATTCATCCGGAGGAACTTCGTCTGGCAGAGGACCTGATCTTCTGGCGCGGCGAAGATCCGGTAGCCGCTTTTGCCGCCGCCTTCCGCGACAAAAAGCCCGCCTCTCACGCTCCGGCGGCAGAACTGCCCCTGGATGAGCGCCTTCCGCTTTACATTGTTGAGGGCATCAAGAACGGACTTACCGCCGATCTGGAGGCGGTTCTTGCCCGGGGTGACAAGCCGCTGGAGATTATCAACGGACCACTGATGACCGGCATGGCCGAAGTCGGGCGGCTCTTCAATGACAACCAGCTGATTGTCGCAGAAGTGCTTCAGTCGGCCGAGGCGATGAAGGCCGCCGTGGCTCATCTGCAGCCGTATCTGGAGAAAGGTGAAAGCTCCAGCAAAGGGAAAATGCTGCTGGCGACAGTCAAGGGCGATGTCCACGATATCGGCAAAAATCTGGTGGAGATTATCCTCTCCAACAATGGTTTCCAGGTGGTCAATCTCGGAATAAAGGTCGGACCGGAAGAGATTATCGAGGCGGCACGGCGCGAACAGCCTGATTTCATCGGCCTCTCCGGTCTGCTGGTCAAGAGTGCCCTCCAGATGATCACTACGGCAACTGACCTGAAGGCTGCGGGGATTTCAGTGCCGCTGATGGTCGGCGGCGCAGCACTCTCCCGTAACTTCGCAGACAGCCGCATTGCCCCGGCATACGGTGCACCGGTATTGTACGCCAAGGATGCCATGGCCGGACTGGAACTGGCCAACCGTCTGTTTGACCCGACAGAGCGGGCATCTTTGCTGGAGGAGTTGGCACTACGTCAGCAGACTGCAGTAGCAAGCCGTCCGACCAGCGAGGCTTGTTCGACCGGTCAGAATGAACCGACCAGCGTGCTGTCAGAGGCACCGATACTGCCGCCGCCTGACTTTGAAAAACATATTCTGCGCGACATCCCGTTGCAGCAGATACTTCCCTTCCTGAACCGTCAGATGCTCTACTCAAAGCATCTCGGCCTGATCGGATCGGTCGAAAAACTGTTGGCGGCGGGTGATGAAAAGGCGAGTAAACTGCACCAAACGGTCGAGGAGATGCTGGCGCGTATCGAACATGAAGGGCTGATCCGCCCGCAGGCACTCTACCGCTTCTATCCGGCCAGTAGCGAAGGGAACGAGCTGATCCTTTTCGATCCTGCCAATCACGAAAGCGAAACTACTCGAATCAATTTCCCCCGGCAGGCTGCCGGCGAACGCCTCTGTGTAGCAGATTTTGTTCGTCCTGTTGCCGGCGGAGTACGGGACAATATGGCGCTGTTCGTGGTCAGTTGCGGGAAAGGCGTCAGAGAAAGCAGTGAGGCGATGAAGGAGGCGGGAGATTATCTGAATTCACATCTGCTGCAGGCGTTGGCGCTGGAACTGGCGGAGGCCACCGCAGAATTCCTGCACCGGCGCATTCGCACATCATGGGGCATTGTTGACGATCCGGGCCTTAGCATGAAGCAGCTTTTTAATGCCGAATATCACGGCATCCGCGTTTCATTCGGCTATCCGGCCTGCCCGGAATTGAGCGATCAACGGGAGCTGTTCCGGTTGCTGGAACCGGAAGCGATCGGAGTGCAGCTGACTGACGGCGATATGATGGATCCCGAAGCAAGTGTTTCTGCTCTGGTTTTCAGCCATCCGGAAGGGCGATATTTTGATGTGTCCCGCTAACGCGTGAAGAGCCGCAATTGAAAATCACCCACGTTACAGCCGCCATCATGGCAACCGGTTTCGCCGGCGCGATAGCTGTTTTTCTGACCGCAGCGGAGAAGTCTGCCGATCCATTTGCGGAGTTCGAAAAATCAAAGAAGTTTGCCTATGAACTTGAACGGATGGGGGGGAAGGCGGCACTTGCGGCGCATGACTTCAACACATGGTTTACCGGACTCTGGCAGGGTGAATCACTGGCATATACCGTCGCTGTTCTTACCATTCTTATCTCTGCCGGTTATTACTTCATTGCTACCGGCCTTGAGGCAGAAGCAAAGCAGCTCCCGGAGGAAATACGGCCTACGACTTTTTCAGAGTAACACAATTACTTCCAGCAGTATTTTAGATCTCCTGAATTCGTTCGTAACCAACGTCGGTAAGTCGCATT
>VFJW01000174.1 GCA_009885845.1 Geobacter sp. | reverse complement strand
TGTTGTTGTAGGTGCCGGGGGTGGAGGAGGTAACGTCTATCGTCATTGTGCAGGTGCTGTTAGCCGGTATGCTGCCGCTTGAGAGGGTTACTGATCCGGCGGCTGATGTCGGAGAGACACCGCAGTTTGTCTGGGTTATGTTGGGGGTTCCGGCGGTGACCACGTCGGTGGGGTAGGTATCGGTGAACGTGACGCCGGTCATTGCGACGGCGTTGCTGTTTGCAATGTTGATGGTCAGGGTGCTTGGGGCTCCCGGGGCGATCGGGGTTGGCGAGAAGCTTTTAGTGACAGTCGGGGGATTTCTGACAACCAGAGTTGCCGTGTTACTGACCGGTCCGGGGCCACCCGTATATACAATGCCGGAAGTGGTATTGTTATAGGTTCCTACCGATGGTGCAGTGACACGCAAGACTAATGTACACGGGTTGCCGGCCGCCAGAAATGCCGGTACAGAGCCATTAACCAATTGAAAACCTGCAGTAGTTGCTGAATAAGCAACAATTGCAAGAGCTCCAGAGTTGTTGCCGTTCCTTAAAGTTCCACCACAGGTATTGCTTACTGCAGGCAGAGAGTAGACCGTCATGCCGGCCGGCCATCCTGAAGCAGTATTGTCTATCAGTGTTACCGTCTTTGCAGCCGCCGCGTAGTTATAGATAGTAAAGGTAACGTCTGAGGTGCCTCCCGGGGTGATGATCGCGGGTGAAAATGATTTGGTAACTGTTGGGCGCTTCGGGTTGGTGACGGTACAGGCTGCGGCGCTATTGGTCGTGTTCAAAACTGCGGCTATAGTGCGGGTGGATGGAGTAGTTGTCAGACCGGGTGAACCGGTAACAGCAGCGCAACTAATTTCAGCGTCAGTTTCCCAGTTGGTGGTGGCCGCCTCGGTAATAGTCAGTGTCTGATTTGCCGCAAGAGCATTAATAAAGAAGCGGGCGGTCTGGCCGTCGGTCAGGGTTACGGTTGTTGTATTGGTAGCCAGAGCCATAGTGGCCGGAGTGAAGGTGCTGCCGATCTTGGCAATGACTTTCGAGGTGGCCGGACCTGTTGCCGTAAAGCTGAAAGTCTGACTCTCACCATTGGGTGAGGTCTGCTTGGTGACATCAACGTAGGCGCCGGAATAAACCGAGACCGTACCACTGACCGAAGATGTGCCGGCATTGCACTTGGATGGTGCTTCGTTTGTGACATCCGCAGGGCCGGTACAAGTACCGCTGTTTGTCTGATAAGTCACCACGTACGGGACTTGCAGTGCCCCCAAGCTGTCACCCTGGCAGAGAACCTTGATCTGGTTAACGGTTGTAACCTGGTTGCCAACGGCTAAAAAGTCACCACAGGCATTGGCGTCAAGGTTAAGCCACGGGGAAGGGGTCGTCGGGAATGTTGCCACCGAGCAGATGTTGCCGGCCGTAGTTAACGTCGGGTCATTCCCCTGTTGCCCGGTAAAAAAACCGATGTTATATCGATTGGCGTTAGTTCCGGAGAGCCCCAGATCAACCTGAAAAGAGAAACTCTGTCCGGCGACACAGAAAGGGTCCGTTCCGGGAGCGGCGCTGAAAACCGGAGCAACGGTGAACTCTCCGGCGTTGCAGTTTAAGTTGCTTCCATAACGCAACCCCGCACAGGTCTGGTCTTGCAAGGCGCTGGTCGTCAAGCCGAGAGAAGAAGAAGGCGCTGCCAACATGCACAGCAAAACAATTGCGTTGGAAACAAACAACAGTCGCTGCCAACTTTTACACACACAGCAACGGCTATTTACACCTGTATCAACCGTACTCACGGTACTATTTCCTTTTGTAATCACAAGTCACTCCAATTGAAGTTACTGTTTATTCAACCACCCGGCTGCATCTTTAACCGACTGCTGGTCAAATTTAATTCTGAAACGTATGTACGGCCCCTTGATGGTGTAATCGGCAGCGGAAAAATCCTTGTCGGTGAAGCCCACAACGTTATAGCCGACGCTGATCCAGGCATTTTCGGCAATATTATACCCGGTTGAAGGCCCGGCACTGTAGGAAAGCTGGCCGTCATACCATGAATGCATGACACTGCCCCGCAGACCGAGATCCCATTTTTTGGTGATGTCGTAGCGTGTTTCAAGACCGATATGGTCGGTAAAACCACTGTAGCTGCTGCTGTTTATCATATCTTTGACATATTTGGCACCGTACTGCAGCGAAATCTGCAACTCTTTGAATGGCCGGTAGTTGGCGTTCAGATTGTTGACCAGTCGCCAGGAGCTGCCGTTGGAACTGGTGCCGCCACTCTGATTGTCGAGATAATAATCCAGACGATTGAGCAGAATCCATTTGGTTTGCGGCGGGCGGAACACCAACCCGAAGCGCAGGTTTGACTGTGTCGT
>VFJW01000165.1 GCA_009885845.1 Geobacter sp. | reverse complement strand
TATGCATGTAGTACAATATCCCAACGGTTTCAAAAATAGATCGAGTCAATGTACAAGCAGGTACAAGTCTGCCTTGGCGAAACATTTCGTGCGCAGCATCAGCTAAATCAACGACTCGCCTCAAGTTGACCTGCTTCCACACCTCGAAAATCCGCAACAATCGCGACTTTGCGGATTGTTTAACGGGATCAAGATGCTCAATTAACTCACCCTTAAATTCGTCAATCAGTTCTTGAACTTTCTCAAGCAATTGTTCTACAGTGAGTTTCTCGGTCATTTAGATGCCTTACGTTTCGGGTATCGACGGTAAATGCAACTGAATTCCTTGGTCGTTGGGATTCCCCGATTTTCCCCAGTCAAAACCAATCGCATCAAGCCGCCGAATTTTATCTTCTGAAAGTGCACCTCTTTTTCTTTTTTGCCTTTGTTTTCCAATCCACGAACCTAATCCTGTCACTGACAGCGGGACATTTGTATCGCCATGTTCGGCCTTGTAGGCAAGTAATTCACTGAAGACATTTTCCCACTGAGTTTCCACCGGATCCCAATCAAAGCCGATCTCATCAAATCGTCGAATATCATCCTCTGAAAGCAGTCCTTTTTTTCTATTTGTCCTCTGCGTTACGATCCAGCGACCTAACGTTGTCCAACCACGTGGGACATTTGTATCGTCGTGTTCAGCTTTATATGCGAGTAATTCAGAAAACGTCGTCTCCCATTGTGAATCCATAGGGTCCCAATAAAAACCAATCTCATCGAGTCGCTGAATTTTGGTTATTGAAAGAAGGCCAGTTTTCTTAGATTGCCTTTGTGAGCTTATCCAGTTTCCTAAACCAGTGTGCCAATTTATAGGAACATTTACATCCCCATGATCCGCCTTATATGTGAGCAATTCGCTAAACCTAGTTTCCCACTGCGTTTCAATTGGATCCCAATCAAAGCCAATCTCATCAAGTCGTCGCATCCTTTCTGTTGAGAGAACCCCTGTTGTCTTAGATTTTCTTTGTGTTAAAACCCATCGCCCTAAAGCAGAGTGCGACCCCGGCACATTCGTATCTCCGCTTTCTGCTGTATATGCCAATAGTTCGCTAAACATGGTTTCCCACTTTGATTCCAATAGGTTCCACTTAAACCCAATATCATCAAGCCGCTGAATATTTTCTTCTGAAAGTTGCCCCCTTTGTCTGCTTTGTCTTTGCATTCTTATCCAAGTGGCTAACCCAGTTGGCAATTCCTCTGGAACATTTGTATCGCCGTGTTCAGTCTTATATACAAGCAATTCGTTAAATCTTGTTTCCCAAGGTGTTTGTAATTGCCCCCAGTCTAATCCGGTTGCCTCCAGCCGAATTTTACGATCAAGTGAGAGATTGCCAGTTTTATTAGAATGCCTTTGTGAATTCAACCAATTTCCTAAACCCGTGTGCCATTTATAAGGCACATTCGCATCTCCATGCTCTGCTTTATAAGCGAGCAATTCGCTAAATCTAGCTTCCCACTGCGTCTCAATTGGATCCCAATCAAAGCCAATCTCATCAAGGCGTCGAATTCTTTCTTCCGAGAGTGAAAAATTATATTTAGCGCCTTTTTTAGTACACCTCAGATCAATTACCCAAAACCTCAAGCTTTTAGGCCCGTTTTGAGTCACATTTACATTTCCGTACTTCGCCTTATACGCCAGCAACTCTCCAAACCGTTCATCCCAAGTAACGCCAAGATATTCCAGGCATTCCGCCGTAATTGATTGTCGTATTGATTCCAGCGACAGACTCGGTCCCAGCACTTCGATTCGCTCATTGAATCGATTGACATCGTACTCTCCCGCCATGCCCTTGTCCTCGCGCATCTGGCGGATGATGTCGGCCAGCACGTCATCCTGTTCCTTCATTGCAGCGAGTATGTCCCATAAATCATCGAAGCCGGTCCGCTGCAAGGCTTCCTCGATTGACTCATTGGCGGCCTGCTCAAGAAACAGTGGCACCATCACATAGCCGAAGTCCTTGCCGGACGATCTTCTCATTGCTCGCCCGGTGGCCTGCACAATATCCACCTTGCTCTTGCGCGGCGACATGAAGGCGACCATATCGACAGCGGGGACATCCACTCCTTCGGTCAGGCAGCGAGCGTTGGACATTACCGCCTTTGCTGCTTGACGAAAGGCTTTCATGTTATTTTCACGCAGGGCGGTAGGCATGGCACCGCTTACATGGAGGGTAGCGAAATCCGGTAGGTGATTATGAATCCCTTCCCCGTCGTCAGAAGTGAACGAGTGCGCCGCTGCGACCGTGCCGTGGAAGGTGAAGATGCGGCTGACACCGTACTTTTCTACCGCTTTTTGTAACGCTATCTGCAATGCCACCTGACGGGCCTTTACTGTATCGCCATCGACGATCACTTCCCCGTGGTTGAGCAAATGATCGTTGACCATGTTCGATGTAACGACTGAGATCACAACCTTGTAGTCACAGATGATGCCACGCCTTGCAGCCTCGGCAAAGCTGAGGGTGTAGACGACTGGGCCGTAGACATCCGGCCGGTCCATCGAGTACACCAGCGTTGACTCGCTTTCTTTATCCTTCTTGCGAATGTCGTAATGGCGGGGCGTTGCAGTAAAAAAGAGACGTTTGAGGATGGGCAAATTGTTGTCATCCAAGGCAAAATTGAAGTGGGTACCGGTGCGGCCGGCAGTTTTGTGAGCTTCATCGAAGATACCGAGGTCGAATGCCTGATCCATACCTTCCGCGACGACATGAGCCGACTGGTAGGTGGAAAAAACCACCTTCACTCCTTCAAACGGACTGGTGAGGAATTTGCGGACAGATGCACTTTCCGTTGTTACGGGGAAATCAAGGTCAGCTTGATGGACGATCAGGTCATCTGCACCCTTGGCAACAGTGGGGTCGGAACAAACGCAGAGAAAGGTCAGGTTTTCCGTGGCGGTCTCGCGCAGCCATTCATGTAGCAGTTGGCGCACCAGGGCCAGCGAGGGGACCAGTACGAGCAGATTGCAACATTTACGACGTTCCGCTGCCCAGAGGGCGACCAAGGTTTTGCCGGTGCCGCAGGCCATAACTACGGTAGCCCGGTCGTTGCCGTTCAGGGCCGTGGAGATAGCGTCGAGCGCCTCTAACTGGTGTGGCTGTGGTTCCTTGCGAGGGAGTTTGATTCGACTACCTTGCAGCCATTGATGCATGGCTTCAAGGTCTATTGCCGTGAGACGGTCGAGATCGCTGCCACGGATGGCAACAAAACCGCTGCGATCACGCATGAGATTCGGCAAGGCTTCGCAATTGGTGAACAAGACACGCTGACTGACCTGGTCTGTCAGCCCCATAAAGGTTGAAAGCTCATCCCATGTCAGAGAAGGGCGGCGACTCCTGAACTTAACTTGATAAGCTCGCAGTTCGTCGTTGATTGTCCGGTAGGTGCCATCGACTCCTTTATCGGTGCCAGTGTCGAGCCCAATGGCTTTGCGCTGTTCCAAGGGGATGGCTTCGAAAGGCCATACCTCCTGGGCTTGAACAATATTTTGGGTTGCAAGGTATGCTTCCGCAAATACTTCGAATGCGTCTCCGATTTCCTTATTGCTGGGAAGTGCAGAAATTCGGGCTTCAAGCTCGGCAAATGAATTCAGACCGTCGAATAAGCCATTGTTCAGGAATCTGGTTGTGGCGGGATGTCTTGAGTTCAAAGCATTCACTTCCGGTTCTTTATATCCATCCAATATCATAGTTCAGATTAACGCTTCGCCTCTGTTTTTCACCAAACTTTTTTTCAAACAGATCTTGAATTCGTGATGAAGATCCACCGTTAAAATGGCCTGGGCTGCTGCAAATGTCGCAGAGCAACAGAACAAAGTCAAAGGCTCATAACGCCCCCCAACCCCCTCTTATTCTTAAGAGGGGGAGCTAAAGGCGAAGTCAAAAGCAAAGTCAAATTCAAAACCTCAAAAACCTCTCTGCTACATCTTCGCGTCCCTCCCCTTATGTAAGGGGAGGACAGGTGGGGTTACGCTTTTGACTTCAAATCCCTCCCGCACAATCTTCATCGTCTCCAAACTAACGGTAATCACCCGCTGGAAAAGATCCGGCAGATAGCGCTAGTTTTTCATGGTATCCACCGCCCGGCACCGCTGACAAGTATTTTAACACGAAAACAGGTATTCCCATACGCATGAAGGAATACCTGTTTTCAATGCTGAAGTATCAGGAATACTGCTATTCCGGACGATTTACTTAACGCGCGCTGATCGGATCGGACATCTCCTGCTCTCTGGCTCGACTGCGTTATTTACGGTTTTTTTACCTTGGGAATAAAAATTTCATCCGGGTCCAGTACTTCGTGAATGATGCGAAGCTCTTCCCGTGTCGGAACTGCAGTTTCACCTTTGACCCGTGAAATATCAAGGTCAAATTGACATAAATCTCTGATTTCAGAGGGAGTCTTGCCGGGGTGATACGTGTCCAGATACATTAAACCGCTTTCTTCATTAAAACGAAACACACCCGCTGTGCTGATAACAGCTGACGGGCCGCCACGAAAAGCAGCTCCGTAGAGTTGCTGGCGAGGGACAATATCGCCCCCCGGCCATTTTTTGACACGCCACCCCGGGCTGGTGATGTAACTGACATTCTCCACAAAGCGCCGCTTTTCATGCACCATGATGAATACGGTCCTTTTGGCAAATGAGTTGATGTCCGGATTGCCGCCGCTTCCGGTCAGTCGCAGTTCCGGGTTCAGGTAGTCACCAATGCAGGTAGTATTTACATTGCCATACTGATCAACCTCTGCCCCGCCAAGAAAACCGAGATCAACATACCCTCGCTGGGCAATGCTGAAAGCATCGTAAAGTCCTGATGCGCGGGATGCACCCATTTCGCAGCGGGCATCGCCGACTGAAGTCGGCAATTCAGGTGGGCGCCCGTCAAGGGTTCCCGCTTCAAAAATCAGCTTGAGGTTGGGAGCGTGGGTATTTTGTGCGAGCATGATGGCGACCATCGGCAGACCGGTTCCGGCAAAAACAATTTCATTATCCCCTACTTCACGGGAAGCCGCACTGCAGAGAAGATCTGCCAGGCCATATTCTTCTGGTTTTGCGTACTCTGACATGTCATTTCCCTCCCTTTTTTTCGCGAGGTGCGTAATTCATTGCACTGTTTGCCTTGAGCTTCAACATGCGAGGAAAACCGAGTTTTTCCAGATAGCTCATATGATTCTGGCCATGAATCCACTCGTTGGCAAAATCGTTAAAACCTTCCTGAGTACGGGTGCGGCCATAGAAATCCTTGAGGAACGAGCCATCCACATCATAGCGACCGAACATACCTGTCGGATGGGCACCGAACGGGCACTCAAGGATATGATTAACTTCAAAACTGACAATGGTGTTTTGATCGGCGTTACGGCGCAGATACTCTTCCGGGACGATCTCTTCGGCCATGACAATTGTGATGTCTGCTGCGCGGGCAACTTCCGGATCGGAATAATACTGGCCGTTGACTCGTACGGTCCCTTCTTCACCCACCTGTTGGACACAAAGAACTGCAATATCTACCTTGGCAGCCGGAATGAGAACTTGAGATCCTGCACCAAAGAAGGGATCTTCAGTAAACTGATATTTGTGTTTGGCAATACGCTTGCCGTCGCGCAAACCGGCCTTCCCCAGCATATCGTATTCAGGATTGTGAATGTCAGTCCCGAGTGATGTCTGGGTGACCGAGAAGGGTGCCCCGGAGGCGGCAGCAGCAAAGCGGAACATCATCTCTGCATGGCTGTAATCTTCGACAATGATCTGCTTGTCAGCGACTTTTCGCGAAATATTGGCTCCATACTTGCCGTACAGTTCATGACCGACCCAGCATGATTCCCAGATATCGACGCACCCCGCACCGGCAAGAAACTCGGTGTGCGACCCGCCGTTTACCTCAATGAGATGGAGATGCTTCCGGTGCTGTCGAATCAGCTCGAACACAATCGCCATCGGCCGCCGCCAGATGGTGAATCCGGAAAAGGTGAGACTGGAACCGTCTTTGATGATCTCAGCGGCCTGCTGCAGGGTGATTCGTTTATCGGTACTCATTCCTGCCTCCTTTGAGGTGTATTTACGCGATATTTCGCAGAATTTCTCTGGATATAATAAGCCGCTGAATCTCGTTGGTTCCTTCGTAGATAGCCGTTATTCGAGCGTCCCGTGCGTAGCGTTCCACCGGGAAATCACGGGTGTAGCCGTAGCCCCCCAGCATCTGAATCGCCTTGTAACAGGCCTGATTGCCGGCTTCAGTGGCAAACATCTTCGCCATGGAGGCCTCTTTGGCAAAAGACTTACCGGATTCCTTGCGGTACGCAGCACTCATAAGCAGCAACCGGGCGGCCTCAAGCTCGGTGTATGCATCGGCGATCATCCACTGGATAGCCTGAAAGTTGCTGATTTTCTGCCCGAACTGGGTTCGCTCGGTAACATAGCGGGTAGCGTAGTCCATAGCCGCCAGTCCGACCCCCAGACCCAGCGAACCGATTCCGATTCGACCGCCGGCCAATTCCCCGGCAGCGATCCTGAAACCGTCATTAAGCTTCCCCATCAGCGCCGATTTCGAGATTCGGCAGTCGTCAAAAATTACTTCATTGGTAGCAGAGGCGTGCTGTCCCATCTTCTTCTCTTCCTTGCCGATGATGAGACCTTTTGTGCCGGCCTCTACCAGGAAACAGCTGATCCCCTTACCCTTGGGAGCGTCTTTGTCGGTTACCGCCCAGGCGACAAAGACTCCTGCATAGGGAGCACTGGTAATGAATATTTTGGAGCCGTTCAGCACCCAGCTGTTGCCGTCATCAACCGCCTGGGCGCACATTCCGGCCGGATCAGAACCGGCGCAGGTTTCGGTCAGGGCAAAGCCGCCTGCAGAGTATTCTCCTGAACATATTTTGGGGATGTAGGCTTTGCGCTGTTCTTCGGAGCCGACCGCCTGAATCACTTCTGCTACCATATTGCTGACGGACACGGTTACAGCGGTCGAGGCGCAGGCCCGGGCAATTTCCGTGATTGCGAGGCTGAAGGAGACAACCCCGGCTTCGGACCCTCCATACTCTCCCCTGACGTTAAGTCCCATGAAACCGAGTTCGGACAGTTTTTTCAGGTTTGCCAACAGCGGTGTCCGGTCATCGCTCTGGTCAAGTGCCGCCGCTACAGGTTCCAGTTCAGCTTTGGCAAAATCGCGGGCGGTATCCTGGATCAATTTTTGTTCTTCAGTCAGGTCTAGAAACATGTGCGCCTCCGTATAACTTGAAATTCAACGAGCCGATTAATAGCTATCTGTCCCGGACGGTTTCTATCGGGATGTCCAGTTGCTGCCCCCATTCCTGCCAATATGCGGAACTCCGGAGGGCGAACGCGGTTCGATACTCTTCCGCATCTGCAACTTTTAGTGTGCTCTCAAGTCGCTGTTTGAAATGAGGTTCGAGAGCAGCAACCGCTATCCAGCCGTCACTGGTCCGGTAGATATTGTATTCCGGGATGCCGCCGCCAAGCGATGCTCCGGGAATTGTGCTGCCATAACGTAACGGCTCAGCAAAAACCGCAGCAGCCTCGGACAGGGCAACTATTGCGTGTCCACCGACCCCGGTTCGTTCCCGATGGAATAGTAGTGCCAGAGCAGCCGAAACCGTCTGTTCGCTTCCTGCCATGTCCGAGAGCAGTGAACGGGGCATATGCGGAGGGTCCAGCAGTCCCATTGAGGCCTGATAGGTCAGGTCATGTCCGGCCTCATTATCGCGAGGGGCGGGGTATCCGACGATGAGCACCTGGCAGAGTCGGGGGAATTTACGCTGCAATGTTGTCGCATCAAGCCCCAGTCGTTCCAAAGCTGCCGGACGGGTAGCGCTGATCAGCAGGTCGGCCGTAACGAGTAATTCTTCCAGCCTTTCTCTGCCTTCCGGCGTCTTCAAATCAAGTGAGATCACCTCATGGCCGGCAGCCATATCCCGATACCAGTCAGCGTAGTAGATATTCATCGGATCGCCGGACGGCGGTTCAACCTTGATCACTGTCGCCCCCATACTGAAGAGGCGCTGTGCTGCGGCAGGGCCGGGAAGGTTAGCCGCCAGATTTACAATTCTGATACCGGCCAGTACTTTCATTTCGCCAGTTTCGCAGTCAGTGCGGGTACGAACTGCATGACATCGGCTACGACCAGGACATCGGCCACTTCACCGATCGGGGCGTCTTTGTCCTTGTTGATGGCGAG
>VFJW01000001.1 GCA_009885845.1 Geobacter sp. | reverse complement strand
ACTTTTTTGCGGGAACCGAGCGAAAATATCCGCTTGAATTCCAATTCAGACTCTTTGAGCGATTTGATAGTAGTTTTCATCTCCTGAAACTGATCGGTCATCTGGGCATATTTCTGCTTCATCACATAAAAATCCAGTGCGTGCCAGGTCAGGGAAACCGTGTATACCGCACCGACGCCGGCAAACAAAACCATCAGTCCAAGCAGGGCATACGGCATCCTGAAATTAAGTGAGCCACCTCTGGAGTGAGGGACGAGCATAATAGTGACGGTGGTGGATAGTTTTTTAAACAGCGGTTTGAACTTCTGCATGCAATTTCCTCCTGCACGGGAGACAAACAAGAACGGAAATAATATTCAGGGTAGGGGACGAATCTTATAGCACGTTCTACTCATATTTTCAAAATATCTTTTCAATCTGACATGCAGCAGACATGATGCGGCGAATGTACTGTGTGATAAATGTTTGGTATGTACGTGCCTGCTTCCATGTGCCTGGTACGCACCGTTCTCTGTCACCGCTTTCCGTTTCAGTACTGGTGATTGATGTCAGAGTGATACGCATGAGTCGCCTGTAAAAATAAATAAGGGCCTGCTGAATGGCCAAGCCATTCCACAAAGGTGTTGAAGCATTTGTGTCTCCAAATGTATGAAGTCCACCAAAAAGCATCACATATAAAACATAATTGCATTGACATGCACATATGTTTCGCATAGAATGCATTTATGCTATTCGAAATTGGTGAAAATATTCGTAAAGAACGGAAACTCCAGAAAATCTCTCAGGGCAACTTGGCGAAGACTTTAGGAATGAGTCGTTCTACCATCAGCCAGATAGAAGCCGGTATAGTACAAGACATTGGAATCCGCAAGCTGATCAGGATATTAGACCACCTCGGTCTGGAACTCCGGATAAGGCCAGCAGGAGCGCCCCCGAATCTTGACGAACTAAAGGAACAACAGAAATAGACACATGAAAGAAACCGTCCAACAATCACTCGCGGTTTGGTCCGCAGAACATCGTGCAGGTCTTTTGAGCAGATCGACCGACCAGCGTCAATATATATTCGCCTACGATCCAACCGCTACGCGCCCAGAGTTCCAAGTATCTCTTACAATGCCGATACGTCTGGAAAGCTGGAGTAGTAGAGACGTACACCCCGTATTCCAAATGAACCTGCCCGAAGGGGCGCTGCTTGAAGCAATCAGGAGAGCTATATCGAAGATCACTGGTGAAGATGACCTGACACTCCTGAGAGTGACGGGCGGGAATCAAATCGGTAGAAACCGGTTTTCTCTTCCGACAGATAAAACTCCTGGTATCGTAGAAACAAGGGAATCTCTTGAAGATATGTTGTCATACCCGGACACGGCAGAACTGTTTCACGAGCTGGTGTCAAAATACGCGCTCCGTTCAGGTGTTTCAGGGGTTCAGCCCAAAGTTATGCTGGACGCGACTGAAAGGGGGACTGCCACTATTGGCGGCTATATTGTCAAATCCTGGGGCAGCGAATATCCACAGTTGGCTGCCAACGAATATTTTTGTATGACAGCAGCAAAACGAGCCGGGTTGTCAGTTCCGGATTTTCATATATCAGACAACGGTGGTTTGTTCGTAATGAAGCGGTTCGATGTTACCTCCGACGGATTGCAAATCGGTTTTGAAGATATGTGTTCTCTTCAGGCTTTAAATACAGCCCAGAAGTATCAAAGTTCATATGAACGAGTAGCACGTAGTATCAAGGATTTTATCTCCTTTGATTACCTGCAAAAGGCCCGGGAAGAATTCTTTGTTTCCCTGGTACTGTCCACTATGGTGCGAAATGGTGACGGGCATCTGAAAAACTTCGGAGTCTTATACGAACAACCTGGATCTCCAGTTGTTCTCGCTCCAACATATGACATAGTTACAACTGTTGCGTATCTCGACAAAGACGTGCCGGCGTTGACGCTCGCCGGTACAAAAAAATGGTGGCCTCGCAAAATGATGGAGAAGTTCGCTGTAGCGCACCTTTCGTTGCCGATCGGGAAAGTCGGGCAGATATTCGAGGAAGTTGCAGAGGCCGTAACCAGCACCAGAGAGCTACTTTCAGCATACACTGCCGAACACCCGGAGTTCATTGATATTGGAGAAAAAATGCTGAAAGCATGGAATACTGGGGTTTCCGATCTAACAGTAAAAAATCCTTGATATCGTCCACACTGTAATTTGGTCAGGAAAAAACTTGTCACATTATCAGTTTTTATACCCAAATCCAGAGACCCGAAGTTAAAAACATTGAATACGCAAAAGGCTCCCTTTCTGGGGAGCCTTTTGAATTTGAGTTAAACTGTTTTCAACACCTTTGTAAAAATGGCTTGGCTGAATGGCAGACACTTTTTTGTTCGGAAGATGTATCCTGTCAGTACCCGAGCAGCCTCGGCAGTCATCCAATAGGTCTCAGGGAGTGGGGAGTTATAATCGGCGCATCGTGCATTAACTAAAGTGTGATTGAATGTGAAAAATGGACACGGAAGAGAAGGGAGGCGAAAACCTGAGTGGCAGCATATATCTTGTTGGTTTTTCTTGTAAAGAAGGTTAAAACGTAAGCTGAAGGAACTACTAAGTGAAAGGTAAAAGCCCTGGCATGACCTCTGTTCAAGCCACCCATCCTGGCCTTGTCCGCCAGAATAACGAAGACTCTATCCGTAGCGATGATAACCTGGCGCTCTATGTACTTGCTGACGGCATGGGTGGGCACAAAGCAGGAGAGATCGCCAGTGCACTTGCCGTGACTTCCGTCGGCGAGTTCCTCCAATTCCGCATAGCGGAGGTCGCGGATTCCGCTCTTTGCGAGCTGATGGGACAGGCCATGACTGTTGCTCACGGCAGGATATATGCCACGGCGCAGACCAGTCCGTTGCTCATGGGGATGGGAACGACCCTGATTATTGTGCTGGTGAGAAACAACACGGCATATATAGCCCATGCCGGCGACAGCCGGGTATACCTCTTCCCTCACCCCCGCGAGGGAAGAGGGGGGATGACACAGATCACAACTGATCATACCATGGGTAATCAGTTGCTGGCACGAGGCATGGCCCGCGCCCGGATACCGGAGAGACTGTTTCACACGCTGACGCAGGCGCTTGGATACGGTGAGCAGCCTGCTCCCGATTGCCGTGTCGTAGAGTGCAGCAGGGATGATCTGCTGCTACTTTGTTCCGATGGTCTGACCGACATGCTGACGGATGCGGAAATCGAGACAATTCTATCGACCGGCGCTGCTACCCTGCAGGCACTGGCGAATTCTCTGGTTGATGCGGCCAATGCCGCAGGCGGCAGGGATAATGTATCGGTGGTGCTGGTGAGGATATCGTGATTATTTGCAGGGAATCCGCATGATCGTAATGCTGACCGGGCGACTGGCCGCCATAGCTGCACTTATTGCTGTCGTCGGCATGCTGGCCGCAATCGCTGCTCACGGGTTGGTCAAAGCTGCACTGCGGGATTCCCGCGCAAAGACGTTTCAGGCGTTTGTGCAGGCACGGGCAGAAACGCTCGACCAGTGGCTTGAAGAGCGGCTGGCGGACGCTAGCTATATCTCGCAAGACCCTGAAGTGCTTCATCTCACACAGCGGGTACGGCGCTCCGGAGATCACGTCTGCCGTGATGCAGGTGCTGCCGCTGCGAGCCTTTCCGCGTTACTCACGCGGCATTTCCGCGAAGATGCTCCGCTCGCCGCTCACATTGCCGCCCCGGACGGGAGAATTCTTGTTTCTCTCTCCGGACATTGCGGCAGACGCCTCAGCAGTTTCGTCCGGGATCAGTTGCCGGACGGCAAACATCGGGGTCCGGTTACCGTCAACCCTCTGACGGAATCGGAACGACTGGAGGAGACACCGACAGATGCACAGCGGCGCATGATCTGGTTTGAATCTGAAATCCGCGATTCTGCCGGTCAGCGTATCGCATACATCGGTTACGGACTTGACGCCGAGCGGCATTTCGACAAGGTGCTGCACGGCACTGCAACCTATTACAAGAGTGATTTTTTTGCCTTCGACCGTCGGGGCGCCATTCTGAACAGAGGAGCCAATTCCGCCGAATCTCCGCTGGTCAAAGAAGCTCTGGCAGGAGCGGTCAGCAGCGAGCAACTGGATAACGGCACGGTGATGGAGCCGTTTAGCGGGCGGTTGCCGGTCCCTGCCGTAGGTGCCTGGTGCTGGCTGACGGCAGGGCATATCGGCCTTGGACTTGAAGTGGCCGCGAGCGACACCTATCAGCAGGTGGAGTTCATGCGGGTGTTGGCAGTGCTGCTGGGAGGTCTGGCAGTTATCCTCGGTTCTCTGGCGTTCTGGATGCGCCGGAGCAAAACGGGTCCCGGCGGCGAGCCGCGACGTATCGGCCCTTACCGGATTGGCGCCCTGCTTGGTGAAGGCGCAGTCAGCAACGTCTACCGTGCCGAACATGTGCTGATGAGGCGCCGGGTGGCACTCAAACTGCTCAAGCCCCAGTTCACCAACGACGAGTGGATCGAGCGTTTCAAAAGAGAGGTGCGGCTGGCCGGCCGGTTACAGCATCCGAACTTTGTCCGTATTTACGACTTCGGCCATATGAGCGCCGGCCATTTTTACTACGCGATGGAACAGGTTGACGGTGTCAACTTTGCTGAACTGGTGGAGCGGGATGGGCCACAAAAACCGCATCTGGTGGCCCGATTGCTGCTGCAGGTCTGCGAAGCGCTGGCGGAAGCCCACGATCTGGGCATTCTCCACCGGGATATCAAGCCCCAGAACCTGATGCTGCGGCAGGGCTCAGGAGATGATGTGCAGGTCAAGGTTCTCGATTTCGGTCTTGTGAAAGCGATTGATAACGACTATTCCCGCGACCTCACCGTCGGTTTGCGTATCCTGGGCACCCCGGCCTATCTTGCGCCGGAACGCATTCTGGCTCCCGGCAGCGCCGACCCGCGCTCCGACCTGTATTCCGTCGGAGCCGTCGGGTTTTTTCTGCTGACCGGCCGCAAAGTATTCGAATCGGAAAGCGACCTGCAGCTGACCCACCGGATTCTGCATGAGCCAGCTCCTCGGGTCAGTGACGTTGCCCCTGAAAACGTGACTCCAGAGCTTGACGACCTCCTCCATCGCTGCCTGGCGAAAGAGCCAGACGAGCGCCCTTCATCGTCCCGAATTCTTGCGGATGAGTTGGAAGTTTTGGTATGACTGGATTTATGGTATTTCGTAACATCAAAAGGGCCTGTCAATTGACAGGCCCTTTTGATGTTCATTCGTGATGCATTACCGCATTATTTATACAGCAGGTTCGGCAGCCAGAGTGAAATCTGTGGCACATAGGTGATCAGGAGAAGAAATGCCACCATCACCAAAATCCAGGGGGCAGCGGCCTTGGTGACCTCGGTCAGCCCCATGCCGGTGAGACCGCTGGCCACATAGAGGTTGAGTCCGACCGGCGGGGTGATCATGCCGAGCTCCATGTTGACGGTCATCAGTATCCCCAGGTGGATCGGGTCGATTCCGAGTTCCATGGCCATCGGGAAGAGCAGGGGCGCGGTGATCAGCAGGATGGAGGAAGGCTCCATGAAGTCGCCGGCAAAAAACAGCAGGAGATTGACAAAAATCAAAAAGGTGACTGACGAAAGCCCCAAGCCGATCATCCACATGGTCAGGTTTTGAGGAATCTGTTCCGAGGTGAGCAGGAAGGAAAAAAGCACGGCGTTGGTAATGATGTAGAGCAGCATGGATGACATGCTGGCCGAATCGAGCAGTACTTTCAGAATTTTGCGAAGGTGATGTATGATGCGTTAAAAACATCCTGATTAAATCAAATAACGCGTCAGGCGATAATTGTCACCTAGTCCGGGCTGTAGCCGGTCTCTTTATAAATCTCTTTGACCAATTCTGTTCCTATCCGTCCCATATTGTCCTTGTGAGCCTTATCCATGGTTTTTTTCCATTGTGCACGCTCCTGTGCGGTCAATGTTATAAACTGGGATTTACCTGATTTTTTGACAGCGGCCAAAGCTTCGTCATTATCTCTTTTTGCAATATCGTTGGCATATTTGGTAGCGTCTTTCATGGCGCTTTCCAGGATGGCGCGAATATCGGCAGGCAGGCCGGCCCAGAATTTTTTGTTTACGATAACGGCATACCCGAGATAGCCATGATCAGAGAGGGTTATGTATTTCTGCACTTCATGCATTTTCTGAGTATGCAGGTTGGAAGGGGGATTTTCGGTGCCATTGACAATACCTGTCTGGAGTGCCTGGTAAACGTCTGAGAATGCCATGATCTGGGGGGTTGCACCAAGCGCCCGCATCTGTGAATCGAGTACTTTGGATGATTGAATGCGTAGCTTCTGCCCTTTGAAGTCCTGGATCGCTTTAAGCGGCTTGTTAGCACTCATGACTTTAAAGCCGTTATCCCAATAGGCCAGGCCATGAATCCCTTTCTGTTCAAGTCTGGCCAGTAATCTGGCTCCAATCGGTCCCTGAGTAACCTTGTGCAGTTCCTGGTAGTTGTCGAAGAGGAAGGGGAGATCGAATACTTCAAACTCTTTGACACCCAGCAGCGCAAACTTGGACAACGATGAAGCCAGCATCTGCACGGCACCGAGTTGCAGTGCTTCCATTTCTTCCTTGTCTTTGTAGAGCTGACTGTCCGGATAGACAACAACCTTTACACGTCCTTTGGTGCGCTCTTCAGCAAGTTTTTTAAAATAATCGGCGGCCTGTCCTTTTGGAGTGTGACGGTCAACAACATGGCTGAACTTGATTACGATCGGGGCTGGAGCGGCCATTAAGTTCATCGGAAACGCCATGGTAGCAACAACGCTAATCAGGCATATACAATTCCGATTCAGATTCATACGGCATTCCTCCATGCGGAATTTTATAGCAGATAGTTTCCGGCTAGTTCGGACCACATATTGAAATGAGAGCTTCCATAAGATTGGTAGTAGTCAGCATTCCTACAAGGTTATTGCTGCCGTCTGTTACACACAAGCCGTTGAGTTTGTTGTCATGAATAATCTGTGCAGCCTGACAGAGCGGGGAATCAGGAGTAATTGTCATCGGATGCGGGTTCATTGCATCTTTAACGGTAGCTTTGGCGAGAATATAATGTACCTCCCAGGTGTCCAGGGATGTGGATTGTCCGGGGGTGAAGCTCTTGATCATCAGGTCGGTAATCAGTCCGCAGAATTTACCTTCGCTGGTGACCGGAAGCCGGCGAATATTTTTTTCCTTCATCAAATGCATGGCCTCAATAATGGAGGCATCAATTTCAATAGTATACGGATTACGCGTCATCCATTGCTCAACAGTTTGCATGTTTTTCTCCTTACATTCCGAGGAATGCCTTCTTGACATGATCGTTACTCAGTAATTCGCTGCCGGTGCCGGTCATGACAACCCGGCCGGTTTCAAGCACATAGGCCCGGTTAGCGATTTTCAAGGATTGGAAGACATTTTGTTCAACCAGCAAGATAGTGACCCCCTGCTGGTTAATCTCTTTAATGATTTCAAATATTATTTTAACAAATAATGGCGATAATCCAAGTGACGGTTCATCAAGCAGCAGCAGCTTAGGATTGGTCATCAAGCCACGACCGATGGCCAGCATCTGCTGTTCACCTCCGGACATGGTGCCACCCAGCTGTTTTTCGCGCTCTTTAAGTCGCGGGAACATGCTGAAGACCCGCTCCACATTGGTTTCACGATCCTTGCGGGCTGTCGCGATATACGATCCCATACGCAGATTTTCCAGTACGGTCATCTCGGGAAATATCTTGCGTCCTTCCGGCACCTGCACGATGCCACGCTCCACTATCTGATGTGACTCCAGTCCCTGAATATTTTCTCCGTTAAAAGTGATGTTGCCGGAGCCAGGTTTCTCAAGTCGGGAAATGTTCTTGAGGGTGGTCGATTTGCCGGCCCCGTTGGCACCGACAACGGTGACTATTTCCCCTTCATTAACCTCAAGGTCTATGTCCCACAGTACCTGCATGTCGCCGTAGCTGAAATTGAGTTTGTTTATTGTGAGCATTAAAAACCTCGAATTAGTGTTCTGATCCCAGATAGGCCGTAATGACCTCAGGATTGTTGACGATCTCTTGTGGAGAACCTTCAGCCAGTTTTTCGCCGGAGTTTAAAACAACCACCCGGTCGGAAATGCGCATGATGGCTTTCATATCGTGTTCTATAACCATCTGGGTGATCTTGCCCTGGCTCTTGATGTCCAGAATTAACTGGATGAGCTCGTCGCTTTCGGCAGGGTTGAGCCCACCCATGACTTCGTCGAGCAGCAGTAATTTTGGCTGAGTCGCCAGAACACGAGCGACTTCAAGTTTTTTTCGTTCGCCAATCGGGAGCCCGCCAGCCAGAAAATTGATCTTGTGCTCCATCCTGACGACCTTGATCTGCTCAATTGCCATTTCACGTGCTATTCTGAGAGAGTTGGTGCGACACAGTGCCCCGACCATGACGTTGTCCAGCAGTGTCATCTTGGCCAGTGGACGCACTTTTTGCCAGGTGCGGGCCATCCCCAGCTTGCAGACCGTGTCCGGCTGCAGGCCGTTCATCTTTTTGCCGTCGAAGATCACCTCTCCCTTTGAAGGAGGATAATAGCCGGTGATGCAGTTGAAGAGGGTGGTCTTGCCTGCTCCGTTCGGGCCGATCAGACCCATGATCATCCCCTCAGACATTTCAAAGGAAACATCCGAATTGGCTGCCAGGCCACCGAAAAACTTGCTGACATGTTTGATTTCCAGAATGGCCATCAGGCTTTACCCCCTTTTCTTTTCGCGGTCATCTTCCTGAAATAGCCTAATACACCTTCCGGCATAAAGAGAATTACAACGACCACCAGAATGCCATAGATCAGGACATGGGCGTGAGCCAGATGCTCTTTCAAAAAAATACCTATTCCGGAGGTTTCGCTGACCAGTCCTGAGTTTATCAGTCCTTCAGCTATGACGTTGCTGCGCAGAGCCTCAGAGAGCGGCACCAGCACCAGTGATCCGACTACCGGTCCGAAGATTGTGCCGATACCGCCGATGATGCTGATCAGGACGATCTGTACCGACAGATCGAGCGGTAGCACCGTTGACGGGTCGATAAATTTAACAAAGATCGCATAAAAACTACCGGCCAGCGAGGTGAAGGCGGCCGAGATGACCAAGGCGCTGTTTTTCCAGATTGTCAGGTTGATGCCAAGCGAGTGGGCGGCGTCCTGATCTTCGCGGATTGCCTGGAAATAGTAGCCAAGCTTGGAGTGCTGTACCAGCCAGGTAACACCGATAATCACAAGTGCCAGCACAAGAGCTATGTAGTAGTAGGGCACCTTGCTCGAAAAGTCTGTAATGACAGTTTCACCGATCTTGAAGGCAGGGATATCTATAACCAGTATTCCTTCGGCCCCCTTGGTGATACTTGTCAGGTTGAGTGCGGTGAGTCTCACGATTTCAGCCACTGCAATTGATGCCAGAACAAAATAGGGGCCTCGCAGACGGAAGCAGATCGAGCCGATAATCAATGCCAGAATTATCGACGCAGCGATACCGAGCCACATGCCGTACCATGGGGCGATCTCTTTGGTGGAGAGCAGAATCAGGGTTGTGTAGGCGCCGGTACCGAAGTAAGCGGCATGACCAACCGAGTACTGTCCGGTATAGCCGCCGATGATATTCCAGCTCTGTCCCATCAGTGTGCTAAGGAAAAAAAGGATCATCATGTGCAGAACATACGGACTTTTAACAAACTGCGGGAAGGCGAACAGGGCCGCAATGACGACAATGCCGACAGTTACCTGTACAGCAGAAGCCCCCCGCTGTGAAAATAATGGATTAAATGGTTTCATCGTTTCTGTATCTCCGCTTACATGCGCGATTTGCCCATCAGGCCGGAAGGCTTGATGAGGAGTACCAGCAGGAATATGGAAAAGACGACCACGTCTTTCCAGTCTGACGAAATAGTTACTGCGGCCACTGATTCGACCAGTCCGATAATGATGCCGCCCAGCGTAGCGCCGACAATGCTTCCCATACCGCCCAGAACCGTAATGACAAAGGCTTTCAGGGTAAAGGCGCTGCCGACCTGGGGGAAGATGTAATAAGTCGGCGATATCAGCGCGCCGGCGGTGCCGGCCATGGCGGAGCCGATACCGAAGGAAAGGATCGACATCCACTTGACATTTATTCCCATTAATTGTGCAGCTTCCCGATCCTGGGCCGTTGCGCGGATGGCCTGCCCGGTATCGGTCTTCATCAAAAACCAGTACAGTCCGGCAGTGATGACACAGGTGATCAAAAATGAGGTCAGCAGCGGCTGCGAGATCGATATCCCGGCGACATTGAAGCTGGAGGAAGAATATGATGTAGTCAGGATTTTATAGTCAGAGGTAAAGGCCAGCATGGCCGCATTGCTCATGATCAGACCCAGTCCGATGGTCAAAAGGATCTGGTTCTGAGGGAGTGTGCCCAGGATGCGGTTGATGAAGACCTTCTGCATGATCGCCCCGAATACAAACATGAGCGGCATGGTGATTAATACCGACATGAACGGGTCTACGCCGAACAGGGTGAACAGGAAGTAGGTCATGTACATGCCGACCATCATAATGTCGCCATGGGCGAAGTTGATTACCCGCATGACGCCGAAAATTATGGTCAGGCCGACTCCGATCAGAGCGTAGACGCCGCCGACCAGAAGACCGCTGATGATGGATTGTACTAGAACGGAAAAAGTCATGAAAATCTCCGGGAAATTACTCCCTCCATTTCAAGGGGAGGGTTGGGGGTGGGGATGGAGTCAACACCGATGCCACAGATGTCAACTCCAACACCCACTAAATCTCCCCTTTGAGAGGGGAAACTTGAGCTTTACTTCCACTTGAACGGGTAGATCGGTTTCTTGGTTGCGAATTTGGCCGGGAAGACGGTCTCGTATTTGCCGTCCTGGACCTGCTGTACCAGCATTTGGTGGTTGTTCTGGTTGGTGAAGCCGGCGTAGTCGGCAAACTTGACCTCGCCCATGATGCCGTTCCATTGCCCCGCTTTCAAAGCGTTGCGGGTTTTGTCGCGGTCGCCCTCGCTCTTGGAGGCGGTTTCTGCCATGATCATCATGGCTGCATAGGCGCAAGCGGCGTGATAGGAAGGCTCTTTTTTGTACTTGGCGGTGTAGCGCTTGGCAAAATCGGCAGCGCCGGGCCAGTTTACGTCATCGGTCCACTGGGTGCTGGACATGACCAGGTTGGAAATTTCCTTCTGGGCCAGAAATTGTGCGGTGGTGAAGCCGGCTCCCCCTCCCAGGAAGGCCTTTGGTGCCAGGCCGATCTCTTTGGATTGACGCATCAGGGTGATGGCATCTACAACGTAGGAAACCATGAAAACCAGATCAGGGTTCTTGGATTTGATCTTTGAAAGAGTTGAACGGAAATCCGGTGCCCCTTTCTGATATTTTTCCTCGGCCACTTCCTGAATGCCGAGCCTCTTGGCGTATTCCTTGGCTGTGTTGACGGTTGAAGTACCAAAGTCGGTACTCTCATAGATATAGGCGATGGTTTTAGGCTTGTCGAGAGCAAGAACAGTGTCCATCAAAACCGAAGAATAGACATCTGCCGGGGCGTTAAGCCGGAATACGTACTTGTATCCTTTACGGGTGATGTCTTCCTTGGCTGCAACCGGGATCAACAGCGGCACTTTGTACTTGTCGGCCTGGCTGGCTACAGCGCTGGAGCAGGCTGAAGTGTAAGGACCGACTACGCCGGCCACGTTATCACGTGTGGCCAGTTTCTCAAAAGCGGCCAGAGATTTTTCCGGTTTACCGGTATCATCCTCTTTGGTCAGATCGACTTCAATCCCCTTTTTTTTGAGATCCTCAATGGCCATGGTAACACCATTTGTCAGGTTTTCCCCGATGGGAGCCTCTGCGCCGGTTATCGTGTTGATAAAACCGATCTTTACTTTTGCCGCCTGGGAGACACCCGGCAGTACAAGACCCATAACAAGTGCTGTTGCTGCAATCTTTCGAATCATTTTCAGCCTCCTTTGGATGTGATGGTGCAAATATAATATTCTACAACAGAGAATTTGAAATAACGTTCTGACAATATAGCAACACTAGTGCCAACTATGTATGTTTATCTAACATATTGATACAGTGTCTTTTGTCTATTGGATACCGGCGTTGCTGCCGACTGACAAGAGTCAAAGTGGCTAAATTCAGCCAGACGAGATGATGAATATTCGCCACTTGCTGGTAAACTTGATGGAAGTGTGTGATTGAACTGTTACGGAGTAAAAAATCGATGACTCATTTCGGAGAGCCCAAGTGTTTGCAATAGTTCATGCAGCCGTTCTGATGGTCGTCGCCGTGGCAGGTCCTTGAAACTGGCGATGATAAGCTCATTCTTCATGGAATGTTCCCATCCTACCAGTTCGGTAACGGTCACCTGATAGCCATGTGCTTCAAGCTGCAGGCAGCGCAGTACATTAGTGACATGACTGCCGAATTCACGCGTGTGCAGCGAGTGTCGCCATAATTCGGTCAGACTGTCTGAGGCACGCGCCGCTGCTTTGTTTTTGCGTAAAACGGCAGCGACTTCAGCCTGGCAGCAGGGAACAAGAACGATAAAACGGGCCTTTTTCTTCAAGGCAAAGAGAATGGCATCATCTGTTGCATTATCGCAGGCGTGGAGTGCGGTAACAATATCAACGACAGCCGGAATTGCTTCGGAACAGATCGAATCAGCAACAGACAAGGGCAAAAAAGACATGCCGGAAAACAGAAGCTTATCAGCGAGTGCCCGCGATCTTTCAACAAGTTCATCACGTGCTTCAATACCGAAAATATGCGAATTATCATCCTGATTTTTGAAGAACAGATCGTACAGAATAAATCCCAGGTACGATTTTCCGGCTCCATGGTCTGCCAGTGTAATTCCTGAGTGATCCCGTTGGACCTCTTTCAGAAGCGGTTCGATGAACTGGTACAGGTGATTGACCTGTTTGAGCTTACGTCTGCTGTCCTGATTCAGTGCACCGTCGCGGGTAAGGATATGCAGCTCTTTCAGCAGTTCAACAGATTGCCCCGGCTTTATGGCGTGTTTTTCCGGCATGACAGTCACAATCCGTACTTATCCATCTTGTAACGAAGCGTGCCGCGAGGAATTTTCAGCATGGCGGCGCTCTGAAGTACGTTGCCCCCCGTTTTTTCCAGCGCCTGACGTATAATATTTCTTTCAAAATTCATCACCGCGTCATCAAGGCCGGTATCTTCCGCCAAATGTGACGGCGAAGACGATTGCAGGGCCGCCGCTGCAGTTGTCGACGGGGCTGTGCCCCTGATTTCCTGGGGAAGATGTTCAGGCAGGAGCGTCTGGCCATAGTTCATGATACAGATCCGTTCAATGACATTGCGCAGTTCGCGGATATTGCCCGGCCAGCGATACTCTTCCAGCAGCAGGGTTGCCTCCGGTGAAAGAGCTTTAAAATCTCGGCCAAAGGAACGACTGAACGTATCAAGAAAATAGGAGGCTATGATACTGATGTCGTCTCTCCGCTCTCTGAGCGGCGGAATATGAATCGGGAACACATTGATTCGATAGTAAAGGTCTTCACGAAATGAGCCGGCAGCAATTTTATCTAACAGGTTGCGATTCGTCGCCGCTATGATCCGGACATCGATGTTGATGTCTTTGATTCCGCCGACGCGGCGGATAGTACGCTCCTGCAGGACCCGAAGCAATTTTGACTGCATAGCCAGATCCATTTCTCCGATTTCATCTAAAAAAACCGTGCCGCGGTGGGCTTCCTCAAACAACCCCGTTTTTCTGGCAGTTGCACTTGTGAAGGAACCTTTTTCGTGGCCAAAGAGTTCGCTTTCCAATAATGCAGCAGGGATTGAAGCGCAGTTAATTGCGACAAAAGCAGCTTCGGTGCGATCGGAAATATCGTGAATCGCCCGGGCAACAAGTTCCTTGCCGGTGCCGGATTCACCGGTAATCAGAACTGTCGAGGGGATGCGGGCGATTTCGCGGACCTGATTAATTACTTCGAGAAAAGGTTTGCTTCTGCCGATCATCGGAGAGCGGCCCGGCAGGCAGTTGTCAGCTCGTTTCAGATTGCGCACTTCACGTTTTAACGTCTGGGTTTGAAGTGCAAGCTTGACTATTACTCTCAGGGCATCGGCTTTAAACGGTTTTTTCATGTAATGAAAAGCGCCCATTTTCAGGGCATCTACGGCGCTTTCAACCGATCCGAAGCCGGTAATCATTATAACCAGTAATTCGGGATCAAGTTCTTTCAGGTTTTTCAGTACTTCTATGCCATTTTCAGAGCCAAGATTCAGATCCAACAGTGCCAGATCGACTTCACCGGATGCTACCTGCTCACTTGCTTCAATAGTGTTGGAAGCCTGGCAGACCTGATATCCCTCATCAGATAAGATCCGTGAGACCGTTTCCCGGATGAAGGACTCGTCATCAATGATAAGAATTTTTTCCATAGCGCCGGCTCTAATTGTCGAACATCAGTTTGCGTTCAAAATCCATGGAATGAGTAAGGCGCTGGGCGTCCTGCAAGGTAATCAGGTCCTGTCGATAGAGCTGAAGCAGGTGCATATCGAGGGTTTGCATATGGTACTGCGTTGCCCCTTTTTCGATATGCTGTTCAATTTCATCGAGCCGCCCATCGCGAATACAGGCCTGGATGGTCGTCGTCGCCCGCATGATTTCCACCACCGGTAGTATGTTTTCGCCGGACTTGTCCTTGATCAGACGAATCGAAATTGTGGCTACCAGAATATCGGCCAGACGGTGACGCATTATTTCCTGAGATTCAGGAGGGAAATGCCCGATCATCCTGTTGATTGTGGAAACGGCACCCTGGGTATGCAGGGTAGAAAGCACCAGATGCCCGGTCTCAGCCGCTTTGATGCAGGAATCGATGGTCTCTTTATCGCGCATTTCTCCAACCATGATGACATCCGGATCCATCCTGAGCGCAGCTTTCAGCGCAGAACCGAAGCTTTCCGTATCGATGCCGATTTCACGTTGAATGATACAACTTTTTTGTGATGTAAATAAGAATTCTATTGGATCTTCAATAGTTATAATATTATAGCTAAAGTTTTCATTAAGGTGTCTCAGCATTGAGGCGAGCGATGTTGATTTGCCGTTACCGGTCGGACCGGTAAACAGAATCAGACCGTTGGGAACCTGCGCAATTTCACCCAGAACCTGCGGCAGATTCAGATCTTCAAACGTCCCTATAACCGGAGGAATGACCCGCATGACAACGCCAAAGTAACCTTTTTGGCGGAAAATACTGACTCTGAAACGCCCGCCGGATTGCAGTGAGTATGAGGCATCGCATTCTTTGAGATCGTTGGCCACCTGGCGGCCGTTGTGGGCCAGAACGGTTTCAACAATAAACCGGGTATCAGCCGCTGTCAGATTGGGCATTTTCGCCCGGACCAATTGTCCCCGCCCTCTGAAAAAAGGGGGATTGTCAACCTCGAAGTGGAGATCAGAAACTTTCTTCTGAAAAGCTATGTCCAGAATTTGATGCAGGATATTGGTATCCATCATGCCTCCGCCGAAATGTAAATCAGGAATTATGTGTCACGCCGCTTTTTCAATGCTCTTGCGATACAGAGCGTTATCAAGCATTGAACCCGCGTGCTGTGCAAGCGCTTCAAGCAGATTAATCTGGGGCGGAGTGACCGGTTTTGCGCCAAAATCAGCATACGTTATCGCAATAACCTTACCCCGGCTGATGAGGGGAATCGCCAGTACTTTTGCACTGCGCGGAGCTCCGATTTCTTTGTACAGAACATTAGTAAGTACGCTGTCGCTTCGCTGCCCGTAATAAAGCCGCCCTTTTTCGGCGACCTCCTGAAGAACTGAATTCCGTTCAAGCGGGATGCGGAACATGAGTGGCGCACCCGGCCCGTTTGCTTTTTCAGCCGTAACCCCGATCGATTTTTCTACAATCAGTTCAGACTTTGCGATGACTAGGGTAAGAACCCTCTCAAACTGGAGTGCCGCAAACCGGAGCATTACCAGCGCAATTTCAGGGGGATTGGATAATGATTTCAGTTGATTGAATGCTGCAATGAACTGGCAGCCGGTTTCAGCGCTTGGAACGGGGAGAATCGTTTTCAAAAATGAACCGATACCGGACAGAAACGCTATCATCTGCGGTACATAAGAATCTTCATGACAGCGTTCGCAGGGGCGGGGAATGATTGATCTGGTTCCCGCGCTGAGAGCATTCATGCTGATGTCGCGCCAGGTTTTGCAGCATGCGGTAATCAGAATTGAAATCTGCGGATAGGCTGAAAGCTTCTGGCGTACGAGTGTCAGTGCCTGCGACCCGTCACCGTCATGAGGAATATCAATAACCAGAACCGGATGGAGGTCTCTGCCAAGAGACTGCTCGATGACAATGTCCAGACCACTCTCTTCGTCAGCGGCAAAAATAAAAAGATTATCGTGTTTGCACATTGTCGTTATTGAATGGGAAAGCAGTTCATTTTGTGTCAGCAGAATAATTGCAATAACCGGTGGAGCGGAACCTGAAGGCAGTGGAGCGGACACGCCGGTCAGGAAAGAAACCAAAAGTTCCTGCTGGTCAATTGTTGTTTCAGGAAGCGCACTCGCAACCGCCTGCCGGTGTTCATCTACCGGATCATAATCTTTCAGGCCGATAAACACATCCGGAAGTTTACGGGTAATGGAGTCAAGCCCATCAAGACCTAGCAGATCGGCGGTTATATCCTGTGTGTTGGAGTCTGAATCAGGAGCAACGACGGCGGTGCTGCTGTCTGTTTCGGTAAAGAAAATAGTACTCAGGGTCCCGTCGCGCATTTTTTCGTCATATATTCGCAGAGAATCCATCAATATTCCCTGGGCGTTCAGCAAAATCTCCTGATTCAGTTTTTCCGGGAAATAACGGTATTCATCAGAAACATATTCTTTGGAAACATCAAGTGTAAAGGTGCCGCTTGACCAGGTCAATACTTCGACAATGGTCATCTCAATCAAGGTTTCAAGGCCCTTGAACGCTATTTCCTTGTCAATCGTACCCTGTTCAATCAAGGTAGCAATCAGCGGCTTACGACTCCTTCCCGCTTCTTTCTGCTCTGAAAGGGCCTGATTTAGTTTCTCCTGGGAAATTGCTTTCATGTCAACCAGCACGGTGCCGATACGAACACTGTTATTCAGGTGGTTTGCACTGACAAAAAAACCCTCATGAAAAACCAGCTGACTTTCGCCTTTGGGACTTTTTAAATATAAAATACCGGTTTTACTAGTCATATGTAGAAGTTGAATAACATCTACCAACGGAAAATGTTCGAGGTCACCATTAAATGACATGCAATATCCCCCATTTCAAATTTCTACCGTGGCACTATAGCGCACATTTAATTTTTTTTGTGCAGATTGTTGCTTAAAAAATTGAGAGTAATGATGACATACCTCACATGATTTGTTACAAAGGACGGCAACATTATCTCATCAGGAGACCTTGATATGAAGATATCCTGCCCTAAATGCAGCGCTAGTGGAACAATCCCCGATCATGAAGTACCGGAATCAGTCGGAGTACGACTCTATTTTCTGGAAAGCTATCTTCACGAGCGAAAAATAACATCCGTAGTCAAAATCTGAAATGAGTGTAATTTCTCTCTCAGCACCCATCCTCTGGCTTGCTGTGGCGTGCCTGATCTTCGGATCTTTCTGGCGCACAGGTCTTACGGCTGCACTGGCAATCCAGCTGTTCTACCTTGTCAGCCGCGGGCTTATGCTCGGCAGGCTGCCGTTGCTCGGCCCCCATGATACGCTGCTGTTCTTCGGTATGTCGATTACGCTTATGGGGCTGTTTGAGTCATATTTCCCGGTTGTGCGCCGCCTGCGATGGTTTACGTTCACCGTTGGCATTACGGCCGCAGTTTTCACGATTTCCGCACTCCTGTTCAAACCACTCAACATGCCCCTGCCGCAGATACTTGACACGCTCTGGTTCGAACTGCACGTTGTTGTCGCTTTTTTCGGGTATGCCCTTTTTGTTATCGGAGGCATTGCGAGCGCCGCTTTTCTCCGTACCGGAGACCGTGCATATCTTGATCTCCTGTATAAAACGGCTCTGACCGGATGGACGTTCTTTTCAGCTTCAATGATTTCGGGTGGAATCTGGGGATATTATGCGTGGGGTACGTACTGGCTCTGGACGCCGAAAGAGTTATGGACCTCCATTCTCTGGTTGTTTTATGCACTGCTGCTGCACGTCAGATTAAAAGGAACCCGCTGGGACGCTGTTTTTGCCTGGCTGGGAATCGTAGGAGTGTTTGTTATGCTCTTTACCTATCTGGGTGTCAGTCTTTTGATGAAAAGTTCGCACAGTTTCTGAAACAGTCCTTATCAATCCCGGAACCGTTTCAGTAAATCACCATATTCATCGATCCTTCGATCACGCAGAAAGGGCCAGATACGACGCACCCGTTCACTCCGCGCACAGTCGATCTCCACTTCGATAATTTCCTCGTTTTCCCGGGATGCTGACACAAGCATCTCTCCCTGCGGGCCTGCGGCAAAACTACCACCCCAGAACTGAATGCCATTGTCGGGCTGTTGTGGTGACGATTCAAAACCGACCCGGTTGACCGCAAGCACCGGCAGGCCATTCGCCACCGCATGTCCCCGCTGCACCGTAACCCAGGCATCAAACTGCCGCTGCTGTTCTTCATGCGTATCTTCAGGGTCCCACCCGATAGCGGTCGGATAAATGAGCAGGTCCGCTCCCGCCAGTGCCATCATCCGGGCAGCTTCTGGATACCATTGATCCCAGCAGACCAGCACTCCAAGCGCACCGACGGAGGTTTTCACCGGGTTGAAACCGAGATCGCCGGGAGTGAAATAGAATTTCTCATAGAAACCGGGATCGTCCGGGATGTGCATCTTGCGGTAGATGCCGGCAATGGAACCGTCTTTTTCGAGTACGACCGCCGTATTATGATATAGCCCGGCTGCCCGCCTCTCAAACAGTGATGCAATGATTACCACTCCCAGTTCACCAGCCAGTTTCCCCAGAGTTTCAGTGGAAGGACCGGGAATCGGCTCGGCAAGGTCAAACAGGGCAGGGGACTCAACCTGACAGAAATAGGTGGAGGTGTGCAGCTCCTGCAGTACGACAAGTTGAGCCCCTCCGGCCGCAGCCTTCCTGACCATGAGAGCCGTTTTTGCGAGATTATCATCACGGTTTTCACTGCAGTTTTGCTGGATCAATGCGACTTTGAGCGTTGTCATGCCAGAACCCCCTGAGGAAGTTGCATCGTTACACAGTGCAGTGAACCGTGCTGTTCAAGCAGTGGCAGGCAGTCGATGCCGATAATTTCACGCCCCGGAAAAGCCGATGTGATTTGGTCAAGGGCGGCCCGGTCATTTTCCAAATCACGATACGTCGGCACAAGTACCGCGCCGTTGATAATCAGGAAATTGGCGTAGGTTGCCGGAAGCCGGTGTGCCTGCTCGTCAAAACGGGCCTTTGGCCAGGGGAGGGGGATCAGGCGATAAGGAGAACCGTCAGGCGCAGTGAACGCGGCAAGCTCCTGCTCCATCAGTTTCATCGGTCCAAAATGCTCATCAAGCGGAACGTCGCATGCCTGGTAGATAATAGTGTTGTCCGGGCAGATACGGGCCAGGGTATCGATATGCGAATCGGTATCATCACCGGCCAGGAAGCCATTGGTAAGCCAGAGAACGCGTTTTGCGCCAACGAGTGAGGCGAGCGCCTGTTCGATCTCGCTTTTGTTCAGCTGGGGATTGCGGTTTGGTGACAGCAGACACTCTGCAGTGGTCAGGATTGTGCCGAGGCCGTCACTTTCAATGGCACCGCCTTCGAGTATCAGTCCGATTGTATTCAGATTGGGAAGAAGCAGACCCAACTGTTTCAGTCGTTTAGAAATCAGGTTGTCATAGTGTGCGGGGAACTTGAGTCCCCAGCCGTTGAAACCGAAATCCAGCAGAACCGGTTTATTATTATAGTTAACAGTCACGGGGCCGAAATCACGAGCCCAGGTGTCGTTATTCGGGATTTCACAAATCGTGACCTTTGACAGATCGACGCCGACGTTGTCGAGGTATTCAGCCGCAGAAGCGGCATGCGGCGCGGTTAGAAGCACCCGTTCGAAGCGGACTATATGTCGAATAATATCAGCAAAGACCGGACGGATGTCTTCAAGCATATACGCCCAGTCGGTTCCTTCGTGCGGCCAGGCCAGCAGTACGCCGTCCTGTATTTCCCATTCAGCAGGCAAACGTGGGTTCACAGTTGTATCTCCATTAGTACTAATTTCATATCAGCGGTGCCGGACGCGAAAAGATCAGGCAACTACAGCCTGTAACTGAATCCTGTCCGCAGCCGCCCGCACAAACTTCTGTCGGCCATGACCCGGAAGAGGCATTTCTTCGATATTGAGCAGCCCGGCTGCAACCAGGATATCAACATCCCTCTTGACTGTGCTTCTATCGCGATGCAGGCGCAGTGCAATAGCCGTTATGGAGGATGGATCTGCCTTGGCTGCACGAAACAGTTCGAGCCGAGCCGGGGTCATTACTGCAAACATATCCCCCGGATCTTCGAAGATAAGAGTAAACTCCGGCTTCGGAACCTCGCCGCGATCAATTTGTCTGGCGATTTCGCGTGCACGTGCGAAATATTCTTCAGTAGTTCCTGTCTTAACGGTTACGTTGCGCATTATATTCCTCCAGCACCATCGTCCATTCCTGTTCAAAGCGTTGTTCGATTTCCTCGAAGCCGGTAGTATCTACCAACTCGAAAGTCCCTTTAAAATGCCGATGGTGTCCGTGTCTATTGTCGTATCCAATAACCCGGCCATTGTCGCCGCTGAATATCAGATGATTGATGTACGCCAGATTGTAGCGGGTGACAACTCCATTATCCAGCCACACTTCATATCTGAGAGTGCCATTCCCGCGCTTGCGCGATACCATGAGTGATTGGTCGATAATTTTTATCTCAGCCATGGTTTTATATACCACTCCTGATGTGAAATATCAACCGCTGAGTTACAGAGTTACTGAGATGCTCTAATATCATATTTCTGCCGGTTTCGATGCCATTCTATACGGATTGACAGGCGGGTGTCGGTGGGGTAGGGTGAGGGCATTTTTATGATATGGAGTAAATGAGTGGTGATCGGTGGGAATTTTCTGCCGCCTGGAAGAAGGAAATTGACGGATGTTTGAGAGGTAGGCCTGTTTATGGGGAATTTCCGGCTTCAGATTATTGGTATTATATCCCCCGATTTCCAACTGACGACCAAGGAGTAACATGTCAAAAAAAATCGGACATAACTATAGTCGAGACCCTTATCCGTGGGATGACTCAGAGAAACCCGCCAGTTCTGGGGAGTGGACCTGTTGTGGCATGAAACTTAGCCGGTTTTTTTATGTCTGCCCGATATGCGAAAAAGAGCGGAATCCGGAGTCTGAAGGAGATACAGTCCAAAACTCTTCCTGATATTTAAAAAAGAAGAATTATCCGGTCGCCATTTGTGCTATGGAGATCGCCGTAACTCGTTGACAGGGGGGAATCGCCGGAGTAATGTGAAGCACTTTTTAGTAAGTTAGAAATCATTTTTGTCATGATTTCGTGAACGCACTTATCCTGCGTTAGTAAGTTAGAAATCATTTTTCATGATTTCGTTAACGCACCTTCCTGTTTTTAAGGGCTATTTAATGGATTTGGGGATGAAGATGGATGGAACAATCAGGCTATAATAAAGGCCGCTGAACCGGACTAATACCGGATTTGGCGGCTTTTTGTATTTTAATTTAAACTTGAATAACAACACACACAACAATATGACAAATCTTTCCGACATCCCGTTCCCACCAATACTTGATACCTCCAGCGGAGATATCATCAAGGATTTCTTTAACCCAGCCCTTGAAGTATCCGTGCGTTATGATCGTGGAGTCGGTTTCTTCAGCGCTTCATGGCTGCGGCTGGCGGCGAAGGGAATGACCGAGTTTGCAGCCAACAGCGGTCGAGCGCGGTGGGTGACCAGCCCGATTCTCGGTGAAGCTGATTGGGAGGCATTGCAGGAGGGTAGCGACGCACGGCAAGACGATGTCTTAAAGCAGGCGCTTGAAATCAGTATTGCCGATTTGAAGAAAACACTTGAGCAAGAGACCCTTTCTGCCCTTGCCTGGCTGGTGGCGGATGGCATTCTGGATTTCAAACTGGCCATGCCGCGCAACAAGCTTGATCAGGGCGAGTTTCACGACAAGTTCGGCATTTTCAGCGATTCAGAAGGCAACCAGGTCAGCTTTAATGGATCGTACAATGATAGTGTCCAAGGGACTCGGAATTACGAATCGATCAAGATTTTCTGTTCCTGGCATCCGGTGCTGGACTTATTGGTCAAAGCCGATAATGACCGCTTCGAGCGGTTGTGGAGTAACAAAGACGCCAATGTGCAGGTCTATGATCTGCCGGAAGCGGCACGGGCCTCAATCGTAAGGCTGCGTTCGTATGACCGCCCCTATCCTGAGCCGAACTGGAGCCAGCTGGAACTGTTGGCCAATGAGAAGAGTAAAGCGCCTGTGTACAGCCCCACCAATCCGCATCTACCATTCGGCTTGGAAGTTCGCCCTTATCAGATAGAAGCGATTGATGAATGGTTTGCTCATGATTGTCGGGGGCTGCTTGAGATGGCCACCGGAACCGGCAAGACCAAGACGGCCTTGTCCGCCTCGGTCAGGCTGTTTGAACGTGAGAAGCGTTTGGCCGTCATTATTGCTGTACCCTATCAGCATCTGGTTGATCAATGGGATACGGAAAGCCAGGAGTTCGGCTAACCGTGACCTTGCGGCCATGTATCAAAATGCCAGTGGTGGCGAGTGCCCGATGGTGGTTGATAAATCGACGCCATCCTGCGGCAGCAGCCGCTTTGGTTGCTGGACCTGCACATTGGTTCAGAAAGATACCACCATGGAAAACCTGATCGACAACGGCGAAGAGTGGATGACGCCGTTATTAGAGTTCCGGGACTTTTTGAGCGAAACACAGGATGTCGAAAAGAAGACAATCTATCGCAGCCACAAACGCCGCGACGGTAAAATTTCTTATGTGCGTGATGGGACGCGGATTGCCTATGGCCCGTATAAACTGGAGTGGCGCAAGGTGTTTCTTGAGAGGCTTTTGCAGATCCAGAATGATATTCGGAAAACCGGCCCTGATCCCACCGTCAAACTGATTTCCTTTGAAGAGCTGGAATACATCCGTGACTATTGGCGGGAAGAGGAGTGGACAGATTCAGTCCCGGAAATTTACCGGCAGACCATTGGTAATGATCATGCCTGGCTGCATGATGACGGCGTTAAATTCTCTCAGGAAGATTTTCAGCTGCTCAAACAGTTCTGCGAAGAGGAAGGTGTCAACCCCGGACTGCCGACAAAACTGATCGATCAGGAGCGCCGGATGCAGGGTATGAGCCGCCGTGCGGGGATATTGCAGAAGATAGATCGTATCTTCAATGAAGATTGGGACACTGAAGAAGAAATCCTCGATTGGCTTGGGTCGCAAAATGATATTCAATAAACTGACAGTAACAAATCTCGGCAACTTTGCCGGTACGCATGCGTTAAACCTGCGTCCGAATGACACGAAGGCGATTAAACCGATCATCCTTTTTGGCGGCTTGAACGGTGCCGGTAAAACCACCATTTTTGACGCTATCAAGCTTTGTCTGTATGGCCCGGAAATGTTCGGAACGATCACTGCGGCCAAATACCAGGAACATCTGAAACAGAAGATCCACAGTTCCAAGATAACGGTCGTTCAGCCCAATAGCGCCGGGATCGCCGTTGAATTTGAATACGCATACCTCGGAACGGTCTGCACGTATCAAGTGGAGCGCATGTGGGAAATCTCCGGTCAGAAGGTGCTTGAGACATTGGCCATCGAAAAGAATGGACTGCCGCTCGATGACGTTGAAAAGGACGGATGGCAGGACTTTATCAAGGAGATTATCCCGCCGGGCCTGTCGCAACTGTTCTTTTTTGACGGTGAAAAAATCCAGAAGATGATGTCTGACGACAGCAACGAAGAGCTGAAACGGTCTATCCTGTCTCTGCTCGGTCTTGACCTGGTGGAGAGGCTGCAAGCGGATTTGAAAATCTATCGGAGCAAGTCCCTGAAAGGTGGCTCTACGGAAAGCTTTGCCAAGGATATTGCGCTTTTGGAAGGGCAAAAAGAACAGGTTGAGGCTGATATCCGTAAACTGAACGATGACAAGGCCAGCCCGGAAAATTCGATTCAACAGCTGACTGTCCGGATTGCAGATTACAGAGATAAGATGTCGGCGCAGGGCGAAGGATACTACCGGAACAGGGTCAGCCTTGAAGAGAAGAAGCGGAGCCTGGAGCATGATATTGATTCGATTAAGGACAAATTGCGTGAGCTGGCAGCCGGTTATTTGCCGGTGGCGATTGCGTCTTCGTATGCCATGAAGCTGAAAAAGCAGATTGAGGATGAGAGCATATACAAAGCAAACAGCCTGCTTTCAGAAAACCTGAAGAAGAAGCACCACGAAATGCTTTCTGTCATTAACTCTTCCGGTTTCTTGAAAATCGATGGCCTTGATTCGGGTACTTTGAGCAAAATTAAATCGAAACTCAAAACCGAAATTGAGATGCTTTTCTCGGTAGAAACCAAACAGGAACGGCAACCGGAACTTTTCGGATTTTCACAGAAGCAGGCCTTGGAAATACTGGGCTTGATTGATAAGGCGATTAACGTAATCCCGTCTGAAATGGCTGTGTTGACTGATATGTATGAGGTCAAATTCCGGGAGTTGCAGGATACGGTTACCCAACTCGCCAAGGTGCCGGATGATGAGTTTATCAAGCCGATGTACGAAACCCTTGACGAGCTGAATATCGAGCTTGGCGGGCTTACAGAGAAGCAAGCAGGCTTAGACGCACAGTTGGCGGAATTGATCAATACCCGTGGCGAACTGGAACGCAGGATAGAGCAGATAAACAATAAAATTGCGTCATCATACGAGCTGGATGAAAAGCTGCAATCCGTTCTGAAGGTGGAGAAGGTGCTGGCAAAATATCATCTGCACCTTGCCAAACAGAAGATCTACGGCTTGCAGGAAGAGTTCTCGAATATTTTCAAGGTCGTCCATCGCAAGGATGACATGATTACCCGCATCAAGATCGATCCGGAAACCTTCAGCGTCACGCTGTTTGATCGCAAAGACAAGGTCATTAACAAGAACAGCCTGTCATCTGGCGAGCTGGAAATCTATGCGATGTCAATGTTATGGGCCTTGGCGAAGACCTCAGGACAAAAGCTTCCGTTCATCGTCGATACACCGCTGGCGCGCCTAGATTCGAAACACCGGGATAATCTGGTCGAACTGTTCTTCCCGCATGCCTCGCACCAGATGATGATATTTTCCACCAATACGGAAGTTGACCAGGAGTACTTTAATCGGCTCCGCCCACATGTGGCGCATGCTTACAACCTTGAGTATTGCGAAGAGAGTAAATCTACCGTGGTAAAGGAAGGTTACTTTTGGAATTAAACGGACTGGAATTCAAACGCATCAAGCTGTCTCAGGAATCGACCAAGAAGCTGCAACTGTTCAAGAGCCGTACCGGCCTGACGCCGAACATCGCCTGCCGCCTTGTCCAGTTGAAAAAACAGTAACAGAAGGAAAGGGTTCCCAATCAAACCCAATTTACCTCAGAGACAACCTGAAGAAGGCAACCCAGAGAAGTTAACCCAGATATTATGTCGAGTGCGCGTACTTAACATAATATATCTAAGTAGCTGAAATTATTATATTTTATTTGATTTGACATATGATTTTACCTTGTTTTTTCTGAATTTTCCGGCTTTTCGTAATATGTTTTGAACCATGTCATAAGACATATTGTAGTTGGCGTTTTTCATTTCAATATTGGTCAATGACAAGGCCTCTTTTGGTGAGGAACCCTTGCTGAGATGCTTATCATATGCCAAACAAACTTTACGGATTCTTTCCTGTACGATCTTGTTTCCACGTTCAATCTCTTCCGGTGAAGTAACTCGATTTGTCACAGCAACATTGCGAACATTGATATTCACAATCTGTAAAAATTCGGCCATGTTTTGAAGTAATGAAACAAAGGCGGTTATCATTTTGACCGGCATAGCAAAGGAGACATATGCAATTTCATTTTCGACAGCGGTCACATGATGATCGAAAAGAAAGTCAGACTTGTTAGGATTGAAATACGTTGAAACATCGTGCATAACGCGGGAAATATCGAAAGACGGTGGAAGGGAAAGGGCAGGGCAGGAAGTATTTACGGGAAGGTTATTCATAAAGACTAAATTGCTCCAGATCGATCAAGTTCATTACAGGATGTCCGTATTATGACCTGGAGCAATACGGACAAATCAGAGTTATGTTTTGATGCAAATTTTTGCAGCTTGATAAAATCGTCGTTATCAAGATTGACTTGAACCTTTTTGACAGGAGGACGTTTATTTTTCATGACTCAGCCTGTTAATCTTCTTTTCTTCATCATCAAAAGTATTGAATAATGACTTACTCTTTCTGAGAACAGAATCATAAACATCTTCAATATCTCGAAGCAAAACAGAAACCTTCAATATTCCGAGACGATCAAAACAGATCATTTCATCGACACAAACTGTAATAATCTGCTTAACCTGATTCAAAGCTAAGAGGGCATGACTTGACTGTAACAATATCGGTGTAAGAACCTTCAACCATCATAGGCTTTGCTGTTTTATAAGCAATAACCTTGTCAGGTGTAACTTCACAAAACCAACCAGTATGAAAGTCAGGGCGATCAAGGGTAACAAAACAGGAAATAAAATCACAGAAGGCCATACTGACCCCCCATTAAATATCGTACTTGACATAATATATCTTATGGGACATTTATGTAAAGCACTTTACAATTTGCTTGCATTTTCAAGGTTCTATCAAGTAATGTACGCAGGTTCGCATTAAACGCACTATGAGGAGCAGGACAAGGTATGAGTACAAAAGAAGAAGCAATTGAAGTTGAAGGCACCGTTGTTGAGCCGTTACCAAATGCAATGTTCCGCGTCAGACTGGAAAACGATCATGTGGTACTTGCTCATATCTCCGGTAAAATGCGTAAATATTTTATCAAGATTCTACCCGGCGACAAGGTTACCGTCGAACTTTCACCATACGATCTCACCAGAGGCCGTATTACCTACCGCGCCAAATAAGCCGCTTTCTTTCTGATTGATATCAACAGGCCCGTCCAATCTGGAGGGCTTGTGTTGTTTCAAAATACTCTGTGCGAGGAATGTATGTATACTGTAGCCGATTTGAAAAAAGGTTTGAAAATTATTCTGGATGGCGATCCGTATCTGGTTGTGGCATTTGACTTTGTCAAGCCGGGCAAAGGCCAGGCGCTGTATCGCACCAAGATGCGCAATATGATCAACGGTTCGCTGCTTGACAGAACGTATCGCTCCGGTGAATCATTTGAGCCTGCCAGCCTTGAAGAGCGGCAAATGGAATACCTCTATAAGGAGGGTAATCATTACACCTTTATGGACCAGCAGACATATGAACAAGTCGTGATGGAAGAAGAAACACTGGGCGATGCAAAAAACTACCTGCTTGAAAACCTGAAAGTCGAAGTTATGGTTTTTGGTGAAAAAGCCATCGGCATTTCGCTGCCGAACTTTGTGAATCTGCGCGTAACTGCAACCGAACAGTGGGCAAAGGGTGATACGAGCGGCAATGATTCAAAGCCGGCTACCGTTGAAACCGGCTACGTTCTGCGCGTCCCCCCTTTTATTGAAGAAGGCGAACTTATTGTTATTGATACACGTAATGGCGAGTATTCGACTCGCGTCAAAGGATAAACTGTCATGAAAGCTGACGCCCTCTGGTTGCGGGCGCGAGTAATCAAAGCGGTACGTGATTTTTTCTGGGAGCGGGGGTTTCTCGAAGTCGAGACCCCCCTTCTTATTCCTGCCAACGCTCCGGAAGAACATATCAATCCAGTCAGCACCCTCCCCTCCTGGCAGCTTCAAACATCACCCGAAATCTGTATGAAGCGCCTTCTCTGCTCCGGCCACCGGAAACTGTTCCAGATTTCCCGCTGCTGGCGCTCAGACGAACGGGGTTCCCGGCATCTATCCGAGTTTACCATGCTGGAATGGTATCGGTCCGGGTGCGATTATCAAACTCTGATGATCGATTGTGAGGAACTGTTACAGTATGTCGCCACTGCCTGCCTGTCTGAAAACCGCTGTTTTGTACACAATGCAACTAAAATAAACCCGTTCTCACCCTGGCGGCATATCAGCGTCCAGGATGCTTTTACTCAATTTGGACAGGCCAGCGTATGGGATTGCCTGAGAAAAGGTCTCTGCGAGGAAATTCTGACGTCTCTTGTCGAACCGGCGCTGGCCGGATTTGACACGCCGGTTTTTTTGATGGACTACCCGACCGAGTTGGCTGCTCTCGCCCGAACGAAACCGGAAAATCGTGATCTGGCAGAACGGTTTGAGCTGTATGTCGGTGGACTGGAACTGGCTAACGGTTTCAGTGAACTCAATGACCCTGTCGAACAGCGCCGGCGCTTTGAAGATACAAATACCGCCCGTAAAGCCTCCGGACAGACTGCTTTGCCGTTGCCGGAGCCGTTTCTGAATACGCTTGCACATATGCCGGAATCAGCCGGTATTGCTCTTGGAATTGACCGTCTTGTCATGTTGACGGCGGGAATTGACTGTATTGATGATGTTGTCGCATTTACTCCGGAGAATTTATAATTCCAATTCCAGATCAAAGCGCTATCTTCGTTGACTCGTATTAGTAAGTTACTAATTAGTTTTTGCGGAATCATGCAGAAAATAATTAGGCTAACGAACTATCCTGTTTATTAGGGCCAGGCTCCTCAACATACTGATCGTATGCTTTCGTCGCCTCAGTCCTCGCCGCCTTGATTTCATCTTTGATTTGAAACTGGAGTAATGTCCTGATATGTCACCTGCTCGCCGGTATATGTCCTGATCACAAGTGTGGTTCCCCGTATTTCTACATCCTCCGGAAGGACCGCAACCTTTCCCTTCCCTCCCGGCAGATCAATAACGTAATGCGGCACAGCCAGACCGGAGATGTGACCGCGCAGCCCCTGCAGTATCTTCAGGCCATCCTGCACCGAGGTTCTGAAATGGGCAGTGCCCTGAACGAGATCCATTTGATGCAGATAATACGGCTTGACCCGCAGTGCCAAAAGACCGGTCAACAATTCCCGCATGATTTCAACCGAATCGTTGACCCCTTTGAGCAGAACGGTTTGATTACCCAACGGTATGCCGGCATCAACCAGTAAGGTACAGGCAGCTTTGGAAGCTGAGGTGATTTCATCAGGGTGGTTAAAGTGGGTATTAATATAGAGCGGGTGAAACCTTTTCAGCAGACGGCAGAGTTGCGGGGTTATCCTGTCGGGAAGAGTCACGGGGATCCGGGTTCCGATCCTGATGATTGCCACGTGTGGAATAGCGCGAAGGCCGGTCAGGATGGCAGACAATGATTCATCGTCAAGCATCAGCGGATCTCCGCCTGACAAAATAACATCATTAATTGATGGATGAGCCGAAATATATTCCAGGGCAGCAGCAAGAACATCCTTGTTCATGGGAGCATCTCCGCTGCCCACAAGCCGTTTTCGCATACAAAAGCGGCAGTATACCGGACAACGGTTGGAAACAAGAAGCACCACCCGGTCAGGATATCGATGGATAAGTCCGGGGACCGGGCTTAAGGCCGCTTCGTCCAGAGGATCCGGACATTGTTCGGTATCTTCCAACTCTCGTGCATCCGGCATGCACTGCTTCCAGATGGCATCGTCAGGCCGCTTGACAAGGCCGGCATAATAGTCGGTAAATCGAACGGGATATCGTTCAGAAACATGACTAAGTTTTAGAGTATAATTTAATAATTCTGTTTTATTATAAGTTGTTGTATCGTTATATGTAATGTATTGCATTAATAATAACCTTGCCGGTATGTACGTTGAGACTCATCAGGTTCTACAGGCTGATGCCTTTGATTTCTCTTGAAAATAGTCAGCTTTTATGAAATACACAACTAATTATTAACTACTTATTGAATTGCCGGTTAGCAACACTACCCGTTCATCAACACAAACCAGTTATGGTTACCTGCCAATGTATACAAAATACTACGGATTCAACGAAAAACCCTTCACTCTGACGCCAAATCCCCGCTTTATCTACTTGAGCAAACATCATAAAGAAGCGTTCGCGCATCTGCTCTACGGCATCAACAATCACTACGGTTTTATTGAGCTTATCGGAGAGGTCGGAACCGGCAAAACGACGGTACTGCGTACGCTTCTCAGTCAACTGGACGATGCCAGCTACCGGTCAGCCCTGATTTTTAATCCCTGTGTGACAGGCGTTGAGTTGCTTCGCAGCATCAATCACGAGTTTAGTCTTGATTTGAAAAGTGAATTCGCCAATGATCTGCTTGAGGAGCTGAACAGGTTTCTTTTAGCAGAGAACAAGCGGGGAATTACCGTTGTTCTTGTTATCGATGAAGCCCAGAATCTGTCTCCGGCGATATTGGAGCAGTTACGACTCATATCCAATCTTGAAACTGAAAATGACAAGTTGATCCAGATTGTGCTGGCTGGCCAACCTGAGCTGTCCGCTCTTTTGGATCTGCCTGAATTACGACAGCTCAACCAGCGTATCGCCGTTCGATACCGCCTGCGATCCATGAGCATGGATGAGACCCTCACCTATATACGCCACCGGATGGTGGTTGCTGGCGAAACAGGGGGAGTGTTTTTCAGCCGTTCAGCACTTACATTAATTCATCTGTTTTCACGTGGCTTACCCCGTCTCATCAATAATATTTGTGATCGGGCGCTGTTAATCGGCTATGGAAATGAACAACGACAGATTTCTGCAGGTATTATCGCACGAGCTGCCATGGAAACAGTCAATGTACGCCAGGGAAGGCGATACTCACTGGCATTGGCTGGAATCATTGCTTTGATTCTTGTCGGTACCATATTCCTGCTGACGTCTGGTTATATCAGAACTTCGGGGGCCGGGAACTCGTTGTTCGGTCATCAGAGCGATAAAGCATCGGGGAGTGTCAAATGAGTTCAATTCTCAAGGCACTCAAAAAACTGGAGCATGAAAAATCGGGTCACGTGCCGGTTTCGCTGAAGATCGATTCAGATATTCTGAGAACGGTTGATTCTTCACGGAGCTTTTCAACGTCCGCTTTTGTAATTATGATACTTCTTGTTTTTGCCGGTGGTGCCGCCGTTGCCTTTTATTTCATGAAAGAGACCAGTACGCCGCTTACTGTCACTACATCTCAATCGACAACTACCCCCCGGCCTTTGCCTTCACCGGTGATCAAGCCGGAGGCACTTCCCGCTGAAATAGTTATGGTTCCTGCTCCCACGCATACTTCTGGAGAAGTTTCGCGGCAATTGAATAATAAACCTGATTCCGGTGAACCTTCATCTATAAAATCTGACAAAGAGCCGCAGATAGACAGTTTACTGCCACCAAAAAAAATACCCGGTGTGTTACTTGTAGAGCGTCCAGTCCCTGCCATTCCGGCCCTCAGAGTTAATGGCATCGCATTTCAGGAAAGCGGTGCTGACAATATGGCTATTATTAACGGAACGGCTGTTGCAAGCGGATCAACAATAGAAGGGGTAACCGTAGAAGAAGTCCGGAAAGATCGCGTACTGTTTCAGTTCAACGGGGAGAAATTTGAGATCCACCTGGGGCAAACAAATAAATAGGGAAAAAACAATCAGCGGGCAATAACCCTGATAAACCGGATCAGATAATCGATGCCGGACCAGACTGTCAGGACGGTGGCGATCCAGAGGTAAAACATTCCCACATTGTGCATGTTTACTGTCAGGAGCGTGTGCGGAATACCGAAAAACCAGCTGTAGTCATAATGCAGAAGAAGCCCGAGAATGGCAACAATCTGGAAAATTGTTTTGTACTTGCCAAGGTCACTGGCAACAATGATTATCCCCTCACTTGAAGCAATCCCGCGCAGGCCGGTTATAACAATCTCACGCGCCAGAATAACGAGCACAATCCAGGCAGGAACTCGATTAAAAGGCAGAATCATAATCAGAGCCGCCATAACAATCAGCTTGTCGGCTATTGGATCCAGAAATTTGCCGAAGATCGTAACAATCCCCATGCGGCGGGCCAGATAACCATCCAGCCAGTCTGTGGTGGATGCAACGGCAAAAAGGGCTGCAGCCCAAAAGCCAGCCGAACGTGATGGCGACAACAGGAGCGCTGCAAGGAGCGGAATAATTGCAATCCGCATCATTGTGAGAATATTCGGCAGATTCAATATCTGATTTGTCCGGTTGTCAGTCATTATTAAATACCGTTTTCCTGATACGTCTTCATGTAGGCAAGAACCCGGCTTACATAGGTTCGTGTTTCATTATAGGGAGGAATACCGCCATATTTTGCAACTTTATTGAGTCCGGCATTGTAAGCCGCTACAGCCAGCGAGACATCCCCTCGAAACGTATCGAGTAAAAAACGGAGGTATTTTACCCCCCCCTCAACATTATCTTTAGGATTGAACCGATCCGCTACTTTTAGTGATTTTGCGGTTCCGGGCATCAACTGCATCAAACCGCTTGCTCCTTTGCTGGAAACGGCATTCGGGTTGTATCCCGATTCTGCATGGATAACAGCTTTGACCAGATTCGGGTTAACGCCGTATTTTTCTGAGCAGGTTCTGATGAGTTGTTCAAATTCAGCGGGATTGGCAGACGCGGAATATCTAAGTTTTGTGCGCAACTCTTTATCTTTTTTCAAGTCCCGCATGAAAACTTTGAAGCGCTTATCAGTCGGTGCATCGGTGAAATGGACAATACCGTCTTCATCAACATACCGGTAAATGTCGGCTTTAGCGGAGCATGGCACCATCAGAATGCAAGCCACCACAGTACAGATGCAGATCGCACCGTAGACGGAATATAAGGAGTGCTTCAATAGCATGATATCAATAATCCCAAAAGGTGCGGAATTGTCAAGAGAAATTCTGCGTAATAGATTTTTAAAGCCAGTTTGAAATTGACTTTTTAAAGGTCATGCTCTACAAAGATTCTTTGCATAAAGGGGGAGATTTGCATGAGAGAAAAATCGGTTACCTATAAAGACTCCGGGGTTGACATTGCTGCCGGAAATAACTTTGTGAATCTTATCAAGCCGTTAGTAAAGGCTACCTCTCGCCCTGAGGTGCTGGCTGATATCGGTGGCTTTGGCGGTTTATTTGCTCTCAACACGGCGAAATATAAAAATCCGGTTCTGGTTTCAGGAACTGATGGAGTCGGCACAAAGCTCAAAATCGCTTTTCTGGCAGACCGTCATGACACGATTGGTATCGATCTGGTGGCAATGTGCGTAAATGACATTATTGTTCAGGGAGCTGAACCACTTTTTTTCCTTGATTATCTCGCTACCGGAAAGCTGCTCCCTGAAAAGGGTGCCGAAATTGTAAAAGGTATCGCCGAGGGGTGCAAGCAGGCCGGTTGTGCGCTGATAGGTGGTGAAACAGCTGAAATGCCCGGTTTTTATGCTGACGGTGAATATGACGTTGCCGGATTTACCGTCGGTGTCGTTGATAGAGAAAACATTATCGACGGTTCTCACATAACTGCAGGCAACCGCGTTATTGGTATTGCATCGAGCGGATTACACAGTAACGGCTATTCTCTGGCACGAACATTGATTTTTGATCACCTGAAGCTCTCTGTACACGATACATTTCCTGGTGACTGTGCTTCCGTCGCGGATGTGCTGCTGGCGCCGACCAGAATTTATGTCCGCCCTATTTTGAACCTGCTGAATGATTTTCCCATTAATGGTATCGCCCACATTACCGGTGGCGGGCTTCTTGAAAATATTCCCCGCGTTCTCCCCAAAGGGTGCCGGGTTCAAATTCATCCGGGCAGCTGGGAACTGCCGAACCTGTTTACGGTATTACAAAAAGCCGGTAACGTTGAACGCGACGAGATGTATCGTACCTTTAACATGGGAATCGGCATGGTACTGGTAGTGGCGGAACATCAGGCTGAACATATAATTAATCATTTGCATCAATCAGGGGAAACGGCCTGGATAATTGGTGAAGTAGCTGCTTGTAATATCGGTGATGAACGCGTTGAATTGGTGGAAGGATAAACGGTATGTCAGTAAGCATTCGATGCCGTCTGGGCATACTCGTTTCTGGAAGCGGGACAAACCTTCAGGCCATTATCGACCGGATAGAATCAGGGGAGATCAATGCCGAGATTGCCTGCGTCATCAGCAATAAGGCAGATGTGTTTGCACTTACCCGCGCTTCGCGTCACGGAATTCCGATCGTTGTGCATGAAAACGAAAAATTCCCCGAGCGCCGATTATACGACGCTGCAACGGTTGAAATTTTACGCGGCTACAACGTGGACCTGGTAATTCTGGCCGGTTTTATGAGGATTTTGTCGGATGTTATGGTTAACGCTTTTCCACACGCAATCCTCAATATCCACCCTGCCCTGCTCCCCTCTTTCCCCGGTCTCCATGCCCAGCAGCAGGCTCTTGACTATGGTGTTCGATTCTCAGGATGCACAGTACACTTTGTAGACTATGGCACGGATACCGGTCCAATACTTCTGCAGGCGATCGTCCCGGTAGAGCAGGATGATACGGAAGAAACTCTTTCCTCAAAGATTCAGAAGGCTGAACATAAGGCTTTTCCTGATGCAATCAAGCTGATTATAGACGGAAAAATAAAGATTTCCGGGCGTAAAGTCCTGATTTCAGAATAAACCAATCTTCGAAAACACCTGTTTATTCGCTCATCCCACCAAATTTTTTACGCAAATGACCTGTTTTTACATCCCATTCACGAATCCAGTTGTCACCTCCAGATGAATACAGTTTTTTCCCGTCCGGTGAGAAGAGAACCCGTGTGGCAGAACTGTTCAGTTCGCTTTTCCAGGCCGTTTTCCCCTCACGGATGTTCCAGAGAAGAACCGATTCATTCTCTTCTGCCAAAGCCATCAAACTGTTGTCAGGTGACAATGCTATGCTGTTAATCTGTCGATTGTTAAAATTCAATGTACTACGTAAATTTCTCGAAGAAACCATCCAACCTTTAACGGACATATCCTCCCGTGCAGCGTACAGGAGCAAACCATCTGCCGAAACGGCCAACGCAGTAACACTGTACTCTGACGGTTTAAGCAGCGTTGCAAGCGGCTCTGTTCCGGTAATTCCCCATAACCGCAACGCACCATCACTTCCGGCGCTTACAAGTTCATTTTTCCCGGGAATAAACATAAGATATCGGGTTTCCCCGGAGTGTGCCGTAAAACGTCTGACGACCGAACGGTCTGCGCGATTCCAGATAACTACCGTGCCTTGAATATCCCCCGTTGCTATGTATCGACCGTCTGCTGAAAAGGTCATTGAAATAATGTTCGCACTATGACCTTTCTCTTTTGATGAAAGTACGCCGATACGCCTTCCGGTCTCTACATCCCATAGAACAGGCATAATTTTACCGTTACGCGCCCAGAGAAGTTGTGAAGCTTCTGGTGAAAATGCTGCCGTGACTACTCTGATACGCATAGCTTCCGGTTTTCCAATTTCTCTCAGAAGCAGGCCGTTTTTCAAATCCCAGACAAAATTGTTTTCGTCTTCATCAGAAGTGACGGCGAGACTCCCATTATTGCTTATAGAAAAGAAAGATATTTCTTTTCTATGGCCGGTCTGCTTGATATTTTTTGTGATAGTGGCAGGAGATGCTGTTGGAACCGCGCCTTCAGAGACCTTCCCTGAGGCGGAATCATTTGCAATGCCCGTGACAGGAAAATACAGGCAGAAAATTGTTACCAGACTTATGGGTATTATGATGAACCTATTCATGTTATTCCTTTCGTATACAGGTATGTAGTAATTGCTGTGTGGATAAAAATCAACAAAAATTGATTATCACCCCTCTCTGCTTGACAAAGTGTTCAGGCGGGGTCGATAATCATCAATTAAATGACCAAATTCTGAAGGAAACTACATGCGTATTGAAAGCGATTTCCTCGTTATCGGCAGCGGGATTGCCGGCCTCTCTTTTGCCCTCAAGGCGGCAAACCATGGCAGTGTTGCTATTGTTACCAAGCGTGATATTTCAGAATCGGCTACAAAATATGCTCAAGGCGGTATTGCTTCAGTTTATTCTGCTGACGACTCCTTTGATGCCCATGTAGAAGATACGCTCATCGCGGGAGCAGGTATCTGCAACGAAGCCGTTGTCAGAATGGTCGTTGAAGAAGGTCCGCAGACAATTCGCAATCTGATTGAATGGGGCGTAAAGTTTACAACCAGTGGAGAAACGTATGATTTGACCCGGGAGGGTGGACACAGCGCCCGGCGTATTCTGCATGCCGAGGACATCACTGGCCGCGAAATTGAACGGGCACTGGTCGAAGCGGTCAAACAACACCCTTCAATTACTGTCTACGAAAACCACATAGCCATCGATCTGATCACCTCTGCAAAAATAGAGCGCCGACAACTGGAACAGAACCGCTGTCTGGGGGCGTACGTTCTGGATATTCAAGAAGATATCGTTGTAACCTTCAGCTCAAAGATTACCCTTCTTGCCAGCGGCGGCGCCGGGAAGGTGTACCTGTATACCTGCAACCCCGACGTAGCATCCGGAGATGGTGTCGCTATGGCGTATCGCGCCGGTGCCACTATTGCAAACATGGAATTTATGCAGTTTCATCCCACCACATTGTTTCATCCGCTGGCAAAATCGTTTCTTATTTCCGAAGCGGTCCGCGGTGAAGGGGCGATTCTGCGGCGACGTGATGGGACAGCGTTCATGGAGAAATATCATAAACTGAAGGATTTAGCACCCCGTGACATCGTGGCCCGCGCCATAGACAATGAAATGAAAATCAGCGGCGATGACTGCGCATTCCTTGACATCACCCACGAACCGGCTGAAGTCGTTCGCAATCGCTTTCCTAACATATACCAGACCTGTATGGATTTCGGCCTTGATATGACCAAAGAGTGGCTTCCGGTTGTACCTGCGGCTCATTATCTCTGTGGCGGGGTCGCGGTAAATTCTGATGCAGAAACAGACATCCCCGGTCTGTACGCTATTGGAGAAACAGCATTTACCGGACTGCACGGAGCCAACCGCCTGGCAAGCAACTCTCTGCTGGAAGCCGCCGTGTATGCAGGACAGGCCTATCACCATTCAAGCGAGGTCATTACTTCGCTTTCGAGCGACCATCGCGAAATACCGGCCTGGGATTCCGGGACTGCCACCAATAGCGATGAAATGGTAGTTGTCTCTCAAAACTGGGATGAGATCCGGCGCACCATGTGGAATTATGTTGGAATTGTTCGATCAGACAAACGTTTAGCGCGTGCAATGAGTCGCATTAAATTGATCCAGGGTGAAATTGAAGAATACTACTGGAACTTCAATGTAACCTCTGACTTGATCGAACTGCGTAATATCGCTACAGTTGCCGAATTGATTATAAACTGTGCCCAAAGACGCAAGGAATCGCGAGGACTGCACTATAATCTTGATTACCCATTTCTTGATGAGGTGAGCGGGAAAATGGACAGTTTTGTAAAGAAACAGTTTTAAAAGGAGTTCGTTCCGTGGATATTACCGAAATTCGTAATCGAATTGATCTTCTTGATGATGTGCTGTTGCGAATCTTTAGTGAGCGTGCCAGATTAGCTCTTGAAATCGGACACGCCAAGAAAGAATTGAATCTGCCGGTATTTGATCCTGCCCGTGAAAAACGTATTTTCAACCGCATGAAAGAGGATAATCCGGGGCCGCTTGACGATGAAGCTATAGTCAGGATGTTTGAGCGAGTCGTTGATGAGTCACGCCGCCTGGAACGAATTATGTCACACAAGGAAGAGGTATAAGGGAGCGTATATTATGTTAATTATTATGAAGAAGCATGCTGAAGAAACTGCGCTTGATTCAATAAAAGAATATTTGATCACCCGCGATTTCGACATCCATCAATCAACCGGGGCCAACCGTACAATCATTGGTGTGATTGGTAATACTGATAATCTGAATGACCAGGAAATTGAGATCATGCCGGGAGTTAGTCAAGTGGTTAGAATCAGGAAAGATGACTAGCAACAGTCACGACATAAACAGTAGTAATTACAATTTACTTGACACAGGTTTGCTGTTAGTGCTAATTATCCAAGCTTCAATTCCGTTATTACTCAAGAAAATTTTGGAGGTGTAGTTTGGCTCATCATAAGTCGGCAATCAAGAGGATCAAGCAGAGTGCAAAGAAAACGGCACGTAATCGTCATGTTTCATCGACGCTGAAAACATATATCAAGCGTGTTCGCGAAGCGGTTGAAGCCAAAGACAAGGATGCCGCTATTGCGGCTCTCAAGGTTGCCATACCGGTCATTGATGCTACTGCCACTAAAGGTGTTATTCATAGCTCAACCGCCTCCCGTAATGTTTCACGACTTACCAAGCTGGTTAATACTCTCGGCTAGTTCATACTACTAATGCAAAAAGGGGGCTGCGCTTATGCGTGCCCCCTTTTTTTTGTTAAGAATTTTAAGTGGTTGCACTTACCAGCCACCGGTGCAAATCCCCATGGCAAGACCGTGTAGAAGTGTGTAAGACTGGCCGCCCCCCGTTTTTGAAGCGACATCACAGCGATAAAACTCATCAAAAATACGCTTCAGTTCCCGTCTGGTAAAATTGCGGGCCTGTGCGACAATTTCGCCAAGAAAAAATGAATTAATTGTAAGCTCCCGGCCTATATCAGCCTGTGGCATTTTTTTGTCAAGCAGCTCTCTGACTTTCCATAGTTGCCGAAAGTGGCGAGTCAGTGCACCAACCATCATCGGAGCTTCTTCACCATTCAAAAACAAGGCATCCAGGCTTTTGATTGCATTGGAAGTATCACGCAAGCCGAGAAACCTGGCCAGTTCAAAAGCGGTAAAGGCTTTGCTGCTACTGGCCATGGTACGAACATCCTCTACAGTTATCCGTTGTTTGATGCCTGCATAAACCACAAGCTTTTCAATCTGCGAGCTTAACTCCTGAAGATTATTGCCGATCAGCGCGGCTAAGAGTTCCGCAGCAGCCGGTTCTATCGGTTTCCCATGAGTAACTGATTCAGACTGGATAAATCCGGACAGTTTGTTGTCATAGAAACACTTATACTCAACCATGACGCCATGCTTTTTAAATTCAAGAAAAAACTTTTTGCGTTGGTCAATCTTTGTGCCGGTCAGTAGCAGACAGGTACCGGGAGATGGATTCAAGACGTATGGAAGCATAGCTTCAAGAGCATCTGCTTTTAGTTGCTCTGCCCGTTTGACAAGAACTACCCGCCGCTCTGAAAACATCGGCAACGTTTGAGCAGCATCTACAATATCAGTGCCTTTTGACTCATTACCGTAAAAAACATTCAAATTAAAGTCTTTAAGTGATGGGTCAATGGCACGTTCAAGCATCATATGTATTGCCCGTTCCACCAGGAACTGCTCTTCACCATACAGAAAACAAATAGCTGGTACGGTGCCTTTTTTCAGAGACGTTTCAAACTCCTGAGATGTCATGATTAGTAAGTCGCTTCCAGGGCGGAAATAAATTTATGGGCAATTATACGGGCTGCGGCATCAAGAGCCTGGTCTTCTGCATTGCGCTGGAGGGCAAGATTCGTGTTGGATGGGTACTGCTTCGATCCTTGAATCTGTCCTTTCCAGAGAGGAGCCGCTGCTCCTTTTTTGACAATCTCAAGTTCAACATGTAATGCCAGGCTGAATTCCTGTGCCTTATCGGTGGAACTGTAGGAAACAACCTTGCTTGAATAGGAGATAATCCGTGCCTTCATAGACAGATCGGCATTCACCTCACTGTCTGCGGGAGTCAGTCCGCGCAGGGCATGAAATTCGTCATAAAACGCTCTGCGCAGCACAGTTTGCGCTGTTGGACTGATACTTTCGTTAGTAAAAAAGGGTACCCATATTTTCTGGGCAGAACTCAGGCGATGGGACTGACTATTCGTCAGGTGATATCCACACCCAGCTGCTGTATTAAGCAGAAGGGCAAGCAGTAATACCCGGCACCATATCGAAGCTGACATCTCCCTACCCCGCCACAATATTAACAAGCTTGCCCTGTACGCAAATAACTTTCCTGACAGTCAGGCCCGCAATGAATTGCGCAATCTTTTCATCTGCCAGCGAAAGAGCCTTAACTTCATCATCACCCGTACCGGCTGAAACAGTTATTTTTGAACGCAATTTGCCATTAACCTGAACGACAATCAAAAGTTCTTCATCAACAACGGCATTCCGGTCGTATTCCGGCCATGCGGCTTGAGTCAATTGCACAGAGTTTCCCATGCGTTGCCAGAGTTCCTCGGTAATATGAGGGACAAACGGAGCCATAAGCAGAATTACACTCTGAAGAGATTCTTTCATAATTGCCGGAAATTGAGGAGATGGAAGATGTGCCGGTTGTAGAATATTTAGCAGTTCCATGACTGAAGCTATTGCGGTATTAAAATGGAAACGATCCTCAATATCTTCTGAAACTTTACGGATCGTTTTATGAACTGCTCTGCGCAGAATACGCTCTTCGGCAGTTATTGCAGCGATATCAAGCGGAGCAGCATTTTTAATCATGTCCAGGCGATCATGTACGAGCTTCCAGATGCGGCTCAAAAAACGGAAAGAACCATCTACGCCCTGATCATTCCAGTCCAGGTCTTTTTCCGGTGGTGCTGCGAAGAGCGAAAACAGTCGAGCGGTATCCGCTCCGTATTTTGAGATCAAGGAGTTCGGATCAACAACATTTCCTTTCGATTTGCTCATTTTGGCGCCGTCTTTTATGACCATTCCCTGAGTCAGGAGGTTGGTAAATGGTTCGTCGGCAGTAATATGTCCCAGATCACGCATTACTTTAGTAAAAAACCGGGCATATAACAGGTGTAAAACAGCATGCTCGATACCCCCGATATATTGATCTACCGACATCCAGTAGTCAACCGGGTCGCGATCGAGGATCCCGTCATTGAAGTCAGGGCAGCAGAATCGAAGGAAATACCAGGAAGACTGAACAAAGGTATCCATGGTATCAGTTTCACGACGGGCAGCTTTCCCGCACACCGGACAGGAACACTGTACGAAGGACTCCAGCCGTGCCAACGGACTTCCCCCTTCTCCGCTGAACGCCACATCCTTCGGGAGTACGACAGGCAGATCTTTCTCCGGTACCGGTACGACGCCACAGTCGTTGCAGTAAATAACCGGAATAGGATTTCCCCAATAACGCTGGCGCGAAATTCCCCAGTCACGGAGACGGAAATTTACTGTTTTGGCGCCCTGTTTCCGTGTTTGTAAAAAGTCGGCAATTGCTTCTTTTGCGTCGTTGCTCGGCAGACCGTCAAACTGGCCTGAATTTGCCATAATACCGGCTTCCGTATATGCTTCACCCATTGTGGCCGGGTCAAGAGTTACCCCGGACGGTTGAATTACAACTTTCAGAGGTAGATCGTATTTTTTGGCAAACTCAAAATCGCGTTGATCGTGAGTCGGAACCGCCATGACTGCACCTGTGCCATAATCCATCAGGACAAAGTTGGCCAGAAAAACGGGCATTTTCTCTCCGCTTACCGGATTAGTGCAGTATGAACCGGTAAAAACCCCCTCCTTCTCAAAATCATCAGCGGTGCGTTTCATGCGGTCGGTTTTTCTGATTTTATCGATAAATGCCATGACCGTTTCCCGTTGGTCAGCGGATGTAAGTTCAAGGGCCCGTGGGTGTTCGGGAGCCAACGACATAAAGGTCGCTCCGAAGACGGTGTCCTGTCGGGTGGTGAAAACCCGAATAGGTTCCGTACTGTTTTCAACAGGAAAATCGATTTCGCAGCCATAACTTTTGCCAATCCAGTTACGCTGCATGATAAGAACCCGTTCCGGCCAACCGGGAAGATTATACGTATATTCAAGAAGTTCCTCGGCATAATCGGTTATGCGGAAAAACCACTGATCAAGCTCTTTCTGGTTAACGTCACTGTCACACCGCCAGCAACCACCATCTTCGACCTGTTCATTGGCAAGTACTGTCTCGCAAGTAGGACACCAGTTAACAAAAGAGGTTTTTTTGTAGGCCAGTCCCTTGGCAAACATTTCCAGAAAAAGTTTTTGTTCCCATCGATAATAATCAAGATCGCACGTAGCCAATTCACGATCCCAGTCGTAGGAAAACCCCATTTTTTTAATCTGATTCCGCATGTATGCAATATTTTCATGTGTCCAGGTAGCAGGATGACTCTTATTCTGAATGGCAGCATTTTCGGCCGGCATGCCAAAAGCATCCCATCCCATCGGATGCAGGACATTGTACCCGCGCATTCTTTTGAATCTGCCGATAACATCGCCGATAGAATAATTGCGGACGTGGCCCATATGGATACGTCCTGAAGGGTATGGGAACATCTCCAGAAGATAATATTTACGCCTACTTCTGTCAGTGGATGCTTTGAAAGTTTTTTCGTTTTCCCAGATGGCCTGCCATTTTTGTTCAACGTCTATTGGTGAATACTTCTGCTCCACGGTAATTTCCTTTCGAGACTTGAATAGTATACTGTAATTATTTTCTGCTATGCCTTACTGTAGCAGTTGCGGGCGCCAATCCGATTCTTTTTGATGACAGCGTTCACAGTTTGTCGGATCCTTGACGCTGAAAGCCATGCTGAAACCGTGACAACTACCGCAGAATCCGCCCTGGTCCATCTCCTTCATCACCCAGCGCTTGTCTGAAGCACCCGAGGGTATGACGGCATAATGACAATTACTACAAACATACCCTTTGTCAATATGCAGTTTGTGGCCAAATTCGACGTTTCCGGTACTTGGAGACAACTCATACCGCACTGAGCGCGGGGTTCCAGGATGGCACTTTCCACAGTTTGACTTCACACTGAAAGCGGTTTTGTCATCATGGCAGCTGCCGCATGATTTGCCCTGCTCCATTTGGCTCATCGTGAAACGTTTGTTCCCGGCACCCGGTATAAAAAGCTCCGGGTGACAATCTTTGCAGCTATACGCGGCAATATGTACCGAATGGCTGAAAACTGCGCTGCCGGGGCGATAATGTATCTGTTTGACTGTATGACATTTTTGACAGTCGGATTTCACTCCAAAAGCACTCTTGTTATCATGGCAGGCACCGCATGATTTCCCTTTTTCCATATCTGCCATACTAGCCCGAATACTCTCTTTGCCTGCCTTGAAAATATCATTGTGACACTCGCTACATTTGAACATGTTTTTATGAACCAAGTGGCTGAAAGTTGTAGAGCCGGTCTCCTTGACTTTGAAAACAACATTAACAGTAGATTTATGACAGGTTTCACAATTGCCTTTTACGCTGAAAACAGTCGAACCGTCGTGGCAGCTGCCGCAAGAAGCCCCTTTCTCCATCTGTGCCATAGAAAACCGCTTGTTACCAGGTCCGGCACTGTACAGCTTGTTGTGGCAGTCAGTGCATGAGTACATGGCAAGATGTTTATCATGATTGAAACGGGCATCATCGGAAAATAAAACTTCTTTGACCGGATGGCATTTATTGCACGTCGTAACACTGAAGGCCATTTTCCCATCATGGCACGCTCCGCATGACGCCCCTTTTTCCATTTCGCCCATGGTAAAACGCCGGGAAGCAACTCCGGCAGCAACAATATCATTATGACACTGGGCACAGGAAAAATTGGAGCGGTGCTTTGCGTGACTGAACGTAACAACACCAATATCCTTGATTATAAAAATACGATCTGGGGGCGCTGTTGGATGACATTTCTCGCAATTTCCGGTCACCCCAAATGCGGTCTTGTCATCATGACAAGCTCCACACGATTTTGCCTGCTCCATTTGTGACATTGTGTAGCGGATACTTCGGGCTCCGCCAACAAATATTGCACTGTGGCATTCATCGCATTTAAACATTTTGAGATGATCATTATGGCTGAATCTGGCGTCAAAAGCTTTGAATCTAACGTCCGTGACGTTCTTATGACATTTTTGACAATCACGCTTGGAAGAAAAGGCAGTTTTTCCGTTGTGACAGGCTCCACACGATTTGCCTGATTCCATATCAAGCATGGTGTAACTTATACGGTTCGGCCCGGGAACAAAAATTTTGTTGTGACATTCAGAGCAGGCATATGACATTTCAAGATGAGCACTGTGGCTGAATACTGAGCCACCGGCCAGCGGAATGTCACCTACCTGGTGACATTTTACACAATCTCCTTTAACAGAGAATGCGCCCGAACCATCATGACAACTGCCGCAGGAACTTCCCTGCTGCATCTGGGACATGCTGACGGGTGGATTGCTCTTCTCTGCCTTGAATATGGCATCATGGCAATCGGTACAGGTGAACATGCCGAGATGCTTGCTGTGTTTGAAAGCCAGTGTCCCGAAATCGGGAATGGTTATCAATACAACATCAACCATATGGCAGGTTGAGCAATTATTCAGTTGCGGAGTTTTTGGATTATCTTTGTTGTGACATGCTCCGCATGATTTGCCTTTTTCCATTTCAGACATTGTGACGGACTGATTGTTTTTTCGAATAATGTGGAATATCGAGTTATGGCAGGCAGAGCAGTTGTTGTTCAGGTTTTTGAGGTGAGTTTCATGGCTAAAAGGGATGTTTCCGACTTTTAATGTTTTAATTAACAGTGGCTGCTTGAAATCAGCGAAAACTGACCCAGAAGAAGCGACCATACCAACGATCAATAAAAAAATACGGAACAAGTTCATAAACAAAATACCTCGTTACTTGAATCAGGAAAAACCACCCTGAAGAATAATTTCTGAAGCAACTCTGTCAAGCGGGACACTGCTATCTACAACTCCAGTAGCGACAGCTTCACGCGGCATGCCGTATACAATTGCGGTTTCCTCCGATTCAGCAATTACATACCCGCCATTTTCCTTAATAATTTTAACACCTTTACTACCGTCATTGCCCATTCCGGTCAGGATGACCGCTGTTACCCGCTTCTGGTAAATGCCGGCGCAGGACTGGAGCATGGCATCAACAGAAGGGATATACCTATCAGATTCTGCGGGAGCAACGATTCGTGCTGTTACCTGCCCGCTACATACTTCAAAAATCATATTTTTGCCACCAGGTGCGATCAGAGCACTACCGGGAAGGACAAGATCTCCATCTTCCGCCTCTTTAATGTCAAAAAGCGAGGTACGGTTGAGTCTGTCTGCAAAGGCTTTGGTAAAGCCTGCCGGCATATGCTGGGATACTACGATCGCAAAAGGATACGTATGTTTAAAAGCAGAAAATATCTGCTGCAGAGCCGGTGGTCCGCCGGTAGAAGAGCCTATTGCAACGAGATCAATGGCATGTCGAAAAACACTGCCAAGGTTCCCGGCGCGTAGAATTTCTACTGATCTGCGCTCCGTGAACATATTTTCAGAAGTGACGCGGGCAGAACCACCCGGTTTAAGCGCAAGTACCTGAAGGACCTTTTTCTGAAGATCGTCTTTAATTGAGAGCAGATCAATTGAAGCGGAGGAGGAAGGTTTAGTCACGAAATCAAGGGCACCTAGTTCGAGTGCTCTAAAGACCTTATCTGCACCACTCAGAGCACTAATCACAATAACTGGAATTGAGAATCGAGTCTTCAGAATCCGCAGCAGCGTAAATCCATCCATTTTGGGCATTTCAAGGTCAAGTGTTACCAGATCCGGCTTGAGTGCAATAACCTTTTGAATGCCTTCTTCACCGTTTATTGCGTATCCCACAACCTCTACAGAATCGATTCCTTCAAGCATACGGGTTATGGTGCGACGGCTGAACGCGGAATCATCAACAACAACTATCCTGATTTTCTTCACAGAATGCCTCCTGCAGACAAACGGTCAGGTTTTTGATACACCATGTCATTTTTGAAGTGACGGAGGGTGAACTGAGTCGAGATGTTCATGAGAGATTCAGAGTGTCCCAGAAGGAGGTAGCCGCCGTCATGCAGAGCAGAGTGAAAAGAATCAATAACGCGCTTTTTGGCTTCCAGATCGAAGTAGATAATTACATTTCTACAAAAAATAAGATCAACTTTACCGAGCATGGCCAGTCGATGTGTATCAAAAAGGTTGAGATGACTTATGGTTACCATTTCCCTGATAGAATCATTTACCTTGTAACCGTCTTCATGCTGATGAAAAAAACTCTGCAGATTACTCTCTTCAGTAGCCCGAAACGAAGATTTGCTATATATAGCTCGACGAGCCTGCTTCAGTACTTTCTGACTGATATCGGTACCGATTATATCAATACTCCATCCCTTGATTTCTCGAATGGTACTCAGCAGCATCGCAATAGTGTACGGTTCTTCCCCGGTAGAGCACCCTGCACTCCATATTTTCAACGATCGGCTCCCGCATGCAATTTTACGGGTAATTAATTCAGGAATAATTTCATCGGTAAAAGCCTTGAGTTGGAACGATTCACGAAAAAAATATGTCTCGTTAGTAGTAAGAACATCCATAATATAAGCTAGTTCCTGATCTTTATTCCTGTCAAACTTTAAAAAATGATAGTAGTCATAAAAAGTGGTGAAATTCAGATCTGTTAAACGGTGGTAAAGCCGCTTTTCGAGAATGTACTTTGAGCCCAGATCAAAATAGATCCCGCAATGCACGTAGATACAATCCCTCAACAGGATGAATTCGTCGTCGGACATACTATGATCATATGCAAAAGAAAACGTCATGAACGACCTAGTTTGGATATGTAGCGATAACGTGTTCCAGTGACTTTGCTGCCTGTCGTGCAATATCCTGGTCACTGCTTTTAAGAGCATGGCGGATGATCTCAACTGATTCGGAACTGTCATCTTCTTCAAGAATTTGTAACATTGTAATCAACAACATTCCTTCGGTCTTGATATATATGTTTTTGATAATTGAATATGCCCTTGCCGGTTCAATGCGTGCAATCGCCTTTAAAACGGAAGACTGAACCCAGACGTCCTGGTCATTCAGAGCATATTCAAGGGTATCAAGTACAGAGGTATCACGTATATTTCCCAGGGTATCGGCAACCGCTATGCGGACATCAGGGTCTTCATCAGAAAGGGCCAATACAAGCATTGATCCGGCCGTTTCAATCCAGTCAGCCCCAATTGCCGAAACGGCAACTTTACGAACCTGTGGATCTTCATCATTCATCAACAATAACAAACGATCCCTTTCGCCCAGTGATGCGAGTAAAAGTGCTGCGGCTTTTCGATGGTGAGAGGCTTTTGATGAACAGAAATGACCAACTTCAGTCAGGATCGCCATGCGGCTGATCAAGGCCAGTGATTGTAAGCTGGAAACGGCTGCTGCATAAACGCTAGGCTCCCTATCGTCAACTAACAAAATCAGATCTGGAATCAAAGTAACCAGGCCGAGTTTTCCTGTCGCGATTGCGGCAGTTTTACGAACCTGTGCTGATTGATCCTGTAACGCCATCTGAATAAGATCATTAAAACCGGAATATCCACATTCAGCGATCATGAAACAGAGCCCGCTTCGTCCATTCTCATCAAAACTTGAATATCGGGAGATACATTCAAGCAAAGCATCACGACCAAAGCTTTTCAGGGCAACCAGTGCGTCATAGGCGGTTCGTTCGGCGGTAAATGCTTCAATCAGCATCGGTATAAAGCGAGCGTCTCTGATTTCAATACTGGTCCAGAGAAGGGCTTCCGTCAATTTGCAATCCTGATGATCAAACAGTTCCAACAAACCTGGAATAATATCATTTTCCTTAAGTAACTGAAGCGCTAGATGGATTCTTTCCTGTGATTCAGGCGAAGAACGACGGTAGATTTTGTACAGAGATGTAACCGCTGCTGCTCGACTGTTCTTTTGTCGACATGAAAAATTATCGAGAAGTAATGTAACAGAGCTTTCATCAGAAATAGCCCCCAAACAATTTAAAACAGCCTTTTTAAGCACATCCTGACCTGCCAGGTCCAACAGTGCTTCCGGTACCGGTGCCGATATTGCAAGAATCTCCAATGCTCCCAGTGTACTGAAGCGGAACAGTAATTCATCACGAATGAAAATTGCCTGCATCAGATATTTCGCCACATCAGGATCACCAAGCGCTCCCAGTTGTTCAGCAGCGGCTGAAGCAACGTTTACTTCGGGATCATTCAATGCATGCAATAATGCCGGTACAAAAACTGTATCACCAATTGCCCCCATGACATCAATGACAAATTTGCGCACAGCGGTATCCTGATCCTGCACCATATCCATCAATAGCGTTGCAGACAATGATCCAAGACGAATAATGGCCTCTGCTGCAGAGTTTCTTAAACCGGCATTCTCTTCATTACGAAGAAGATTCAACAGTCGTTCAATAGAAATAAGATCCGGCTGCGAATAAACATACAACTCTACCGCCTCTTTTCGGACCCTCCAGCTTTTGTCGCCCATCGCTGTGAACAGCACTGCCTGTATTTCATCCTCACTCGTAAAACTTTTTACCGAATACAGAGCAGACCTGCGCGCCTCTTCATCAGCCGATTGAAGGGCACAGCATATGGCTTGAAAATTCGTCACCTTGCTACTCCTGATATAGTATTCATTGATATAACGGAGGACGTATTACGTATGAGTACAAAGGAGTGAATCAATATCCAGAATCATTACGACGCGAGTATTTACAAGGCAGACTCCCAAAATAATTTCCATACCCACCCCAAAATCAATGAGGATCGGTGATTTTATGTCCGTCACCGGAACAGAAATAACCTCCATAACATCATCGACAATAAGAGCAAGTAATTGTCCGACCAGAGTTACAATCAGAACTTTTCCGGCAGCGGCATCGTCAATAACGGGAATCCCGAATCGCTTACGCATGTTCATTACCGGAATAACGGTGCCACGAAGGTTAATTACTCCTTCCAGAAGCTCGGTAGAACAGGGAAATGGCGAGAGTTGATGGGGAACAATAATTTCACGTATTCTCATGATATCAACAGCGAACTGTTTATCTTCAAGAATGAAACAGGCCAACTGGATATGATTTGTTGCATCCTCCATGCTACGCACGGACCGTAGATAGAGCCAGTAATCGATTGATCTCATCAAGAATCATGGCAGATTTAAACGGTTTTACAATGTAGGAATCAGCTCCGCACAACAATCCCTTATCATGGTCATTCTGCGATTTTTTACCGGTAAGCATTATAATCGGAACAGTTGCTGTGCGGGGATTGTTACGGATCAGCCGGCATACTTCAAAACCATCAAAATCAGGCAGCATGATGTCCAGCAAAACAAGATCAAAATCTTCCTCTCCTATTTTGTCGATAGCCATTTTACCGGTAGATGCTCCAGATACTTCAAAGCCCTTAACGGTCAGAAGAATTGTTTCCAGCTTGAGCAGACTTTCTTCATCTTCAACGATTAAAACTCTTTTCTTTTTAAGCATGTCGGTTCCTTTTTAATAGAGATTAATGTCAGTAATATTTTCAAGATTCAAAATGATAATTAACCGCCCGTCAGAACGACCAAGACCACTGATAAAATCACGATCAACGCCATCAAGAACAGTAGGAACAGCCTCAACGTACTCCAGTTGAACTTTTACAACCTGGATCACTTCATCAACCAGCAGGCCGCTGAAAGAATTATTGTTTCTGATGACGATAATCCGTTCTCTCCCACCGGAACCGGCAAGACCCAAACCCAGACGAATCCGCATATCAATGATCGGAATTATTGTGCCCCGAAGTGAGAGCACACCCATAACAAAAGCCGGAGCACGAGGAACCTCGGTTACCACTCTCGGCTTGATAATTTCTTTAATATCCGTGATGTTTATACCATATATTTCATCAGAAACACGAAAGCAGAGAAATTCCTGAAAAGATTCAACAACCATCAGATTGGTGGCACCATCGGCAATGAATGACTCAGCATCGCACCCTGCGGCAGTTCTTGCGGCCAGAATAGCTTCGAGCGGTGTGAAAATTTCCGTATGTATTGCCGATTCCGAAAGCGGAACAATCTCCCTGGAAGCAACAGTAGTAACAGGTAATGCTTTTTGAAAAAAAACGACCGGAGATGATGCAGTAACGGACAAAACGGTTTCAGGCATGTTTTGTACTGATTCCGGCAAAGCTTCCGGAGTTGACAGAGCGTATTCAACAGGATCAGCCGGTATGAGCAATGATTTTTTTCTTATTTTTGCGAGATCCATTTCGGTACCGCCTACATCATCAATTCATCTTTAATTTCGTTTATGATGCTGGAATCAATTAGTGCGGCATCGATTCCGAATGCCACAAGCAGAGCATTGGTTGCCATGGAATTTATTTTTCGCGGAACGCCGCCGCTTAGTTCATGAATCCGCTGAACGGCATCCGGAGTGAATAGACCGGAAGTCCCACCGGCCGCCTCAAGCCGAAAATCGAGATATTCCATTATTTCATCAAGTGACAAAGGTTTCAGGTGATAATGAAGTGAAATTCTCTGGCGAAGAGGTTCGAACCGGCTGGAAGCCATCATCGGCCGCAACTCAGGTTGTCCCATGATAACAACGCTCAGCAGGTTGCGGTCATCCAATTGAAAATTAGTCAAAAGCCTGATTTCATCAAATACTTCAGCATCTGTTATCATTTGGGCTTCGTCAATTACCAAAACCGGACATATATCGCGTTGATTCAGAGAATAAACGGCAGTATGTATCTGATTGATAAGAGTATCCTTGGCATCAGCCGGCACTTCTACTTCAAGAATTCTGGCAATAGTTCGAAGAAATTCAATCGCATTCAAGCGAGGATTGATAATATAGCAAAAACGAAATTTTGGGCCGAGACGATCCATGAGAGCTCTCGACAACGTAGTTTTGCCGCAGCCTATTTCGCCTGTTAAAACAGCAAGTTCACGCTCTTCTACAACAAACTCCAGTCGAGCGAGCGCCTCTTCATGTCCGCGACTCAAATACAAAAAACGGGGATCAGGGGTTTTACTAAACGGTTTTTCCGTAAAGCCAAAATAGCGTTTATACATATATGTCAGCTCCCGGAACGCATTGATTCATTAATTATTCCGCTCACGTCCAAAACAAGAATGGTGCGCTGGTCACCAAGGTCTGCTGCTCCCGAAACACCACGAAACTGCTTGAATGCTTCACCCAACGGCTTTATTACGATATCCTGCTGACAGACGAGAGTGTCGACCGCAATACCGAGACGCTTCTCGGCTACGCCGACGACAACAACATAAAATTCTTTGGGGGGTTCATCACTGCGACATATGTCAAAATAGTTCTCAAGCCTCAGCAGAGGTAACGTTGATTCGCGGAGTTGTACGACCTCTCTCCGTTCAACCGTCATAATGCCCTTTTCAGTCATTAAAAACGATTCAAGGACTGAGGTGATTGGCAGAGCATATGTTTTATCACTACAGCGAATTATCAAGGCTTTGATAATAGCCAGCGTGATCGGCAGAGTTATGATAAAGCGACTTCCTTCGCCTTTTCGCGTTTCTACATCAACCATACCGGAAACTGCTGAGATGTTGTTTTTGACAACATCCATTCCAACGCCTCGTCCGGAAATTTCACTAACGGTTTCGTTGGTCGAAAAACCGGGCAGAAAAATAAAATCGATTGCATCACGATCAGATACGGTGCTTATGTCGCTCACTAACCCTTTTTGTAATGCTTTCCTTTTAACCTTATCGACATCGATTCCCCCACCATCATCTTCAATTTCAATAACAACGTGATTTCCTTTTTGGTACGATGAAATCCTGATGGTTCCTTTTTCGTTTTTCCCCTGTGCAGTGCGTATATCACGTGACTCGATACCGTGGTCGATTGCATTACGAATAATATGCATCATCGGATCAGATATATCTTCAACAATCAATTTATCCAGCTCGGTATCAGCACCAAAAAATTTAAGGTCTACCCGTTTTCCCTGCTCGCGGGAGATCTTTCGGACAATTCGCGACATCTTCTCGTATAACTGTCCGACTGGAATCATTCTTATTTCCATAACCCCTTTCTGGAGATCTGAAAGTTTCCGCTCAAGCCCTTTTGCGGCTTTGCCCAGTTCAATTGCTATGTGTGAAAAACCTTCGTAACGCAACTTGATGGCAACATCGGAAATAATCGAGTTGGCAAGTACGAGTTCTCCGACGATGTTCATTAACTCATCAAGTTTGCCAATATCAACTCGAACAGTCCTGCTCATACTTTTTGCACTCTGTACCACATCCTCTGGCGAGAGCAGGGTTGTTGTCACCGGGTGTGGTAATGGTAGATCAAACGTACGATCTGTTTTTCCAGCCGGGTCTGCTGAGCAGGCATAATGTGTATCTGTCTCAGAAAAAACTCCATCGGAAGCAGTATGTGATTCGAACTGTGAAACAATAATGTTATCTTTCTCAATGGAATCTTTCAATTCAGCAAGAGAACAGCTGGAACCGAAAAGAATTTCAAAATCGATATTGGTCTCAAGATTTACACCAACACTCGGCAACGTACTGATAACTTCCCCGCACCCTTTCAATATCTCCGTGACGGCCGACAATTCAATGTCAAAGGTTGAAAGATCAAATGATGTGTAAATATTAAAAATAAATCTTCCTTTGACCAGATTATCTTTCAGACGATGTTCCTCATATTCTGTAAGGGCATCACGCACATGAACAGGAAGACCAATAGCTTCAAGAGGAGACACACCGATCTGTTTATCAGGCGGGGCAAGACAGTTATTCATCCTCATTACACATGCAGCAATTTCAAGCTCCATGTTTGTTTCTTCCCCAGAAGCAAGAGCTTGAATAAGGGAACTCAACAGATCCTGAGATTCAAACAAAACAGTCATAAGTTGCTGGGTCAGATCTAATTTCCCGAGCCTCAGCCAGTCAAGAAGGTTTTCCATGTTATGTGATAGATCAGCTACCCCAGGAAATCCGAACATCCCGGCTAATCCTTTCAGGGAATGAGCTCCCCGAAAAATGGAGTTAAGAACATCTGGATTATAATCACCATTTTCAGCCATATCAGAGAGATCAGACAACTCAGAACTGAGTTGTTCGACTATCTCTTCCGCTTCAGCAAGAAAATCCTGAAGGACCTTTGAAGTATGTACGGCGTTGGAATCATTCATAGTGCTGTACCTAAAACACCCGTCAGGGTTTTTTTATCAAATAACGGCTGATTAGTTGTTGGAGAGTTTCCGGAGAAAACGGTTTAACCACATATTCGTCCGCACCGAGCAGTTTCCCTTTTTCAATATCCTGCTTGCTGCCTTCAGTTGAAATAATAAAAATCGGAATATCTTTGTAATTCTGATTGGTTCGAAGATAACTGATTAATTCGAGTCCATTGATATCAGGCATATTTATATCAGTCAGAATCAGGTCTACTTGTTCGCGTGGGAGAAGACGGAGCGCCTCAAATCCGCTGGAAGCCTCAACAGTCTTATAGTCACCGAGTCCTTCAATGATAGCAACTAACATAGTGCGCATTGTAGGTGAATCGTCGGCAATTAAAATGGTCTTGGTGCTCACGGGGTTCCCCTCTCGTTTAGCTGTCGTTCCAGTAAAGATTTTTCAATCGAAATTCCTGCCTGTGACAGGAAAATATCCAGAGGTTCAATGTTGCCAATCGGTTTATTTTCCGGAAGGTTGTCCCCATAAAGAAATCCGATAACCCGAGATTGACTGATTAACGGCCCGATATAAACCTCTGAAGGCAACCCGCCGCCCAATTGGTCGAACACATAGGAATCTATCGGTGTGGGGATTGGTGAGAACGTATGCGGCTGGCAGGAACGAAATGGCTCGTCAAACATTGAACCGGAGTCTTGGGAAAATTGTATTGCCCGTACTCTTTCATTTCCGTTGGTTGTTCCGCCGATGATGCCGAATTGTCCAAATCCGGAAATGATCCGGTCATTGATAGTAAAAACTATTGCCCTGTTTAAAAATTCTGACGCAAAACGAAGAACCAGAAGAAGCACCCCACCCTGCAGATCCGGATTATTCAGTTCCTCGAGCATACCGCGCAACAGAGAAAAACCGCCGGTCGATTGAGGTGATTTAACGGCATGCGGCATGTCATCATCATCACCCATTTCAATTCTCAGTTCGTCACCAAGATTGAATCGCAGTGGTTTTTTGCCGGCAGTGATGGCGTCAGAGTAGTGATGGATATCATGAATAATCCTCGAAAGAAAATTTTTCATGATATCAGGAGTGGTAATTTCAACGCGCCGGGGTTTCGTGATAAAAGGATAGCCGCGTTCATGGACTTTGTTCTCAGCATCCGCGTGCTGATAATCGGTCATGACTATCAGTTGCAGATCTTTGAAATTGTTATGCAGAAGCTCCAGTAATTCTATGCCGCCCAGTACGCCGGATCCGTCCATTTTCGGCATTATCAGATCAACGAGAACCAATGGGTTTTCATCGCCTCTGCGTAGCAAGTCTACCTTGATCAGCGTATCTTCACTGCGTGTCATGGCATGAACAACAAGCCCGCTTTCCCTTAGTCCATCGGCGATAGCCTGTAAAGTCGGGCCGTCATCATCAACAATAACCACCGTGTTCTGAGTCACTCGTGGGTACGAAACCGGAGTATTTAAACCATTTGTCAAGTCAATATCAAATTCAGCAGAATCGTTGAACGAGTCATCGCCAGCTACACCTATTTCAGTTGAATGACGTGTTTCATCAAGAAGCCTGCTGCCCTCCATGGCGAGAAACTGAGGGTTCAGTCCCTGGTCAAGCATAAACTGCCGTGGATCCATCTTTGTGCCATCAACCGCTTCAATCGAGCTCTGGGCATGAAAATTAAATGTACCTTCTGTCCAGGAAAACAGCGAAAAAACTACATTTTCAATCTGTTCCCGAACTACTTCTTCAATTACCTCTTGAGAAACACCAAAATTCTTCACAAGAATAACCCCAAGGCGCTCACAAAATTTATATTCATGCTGCAAAGCAAGAGCCTTGCGCAGCATATGTAGATCAATGACCCCTTTTTGAATCAGTACCTCCCCCAGGCTTTGTTTATAGGTGCTTGAAGTGGCTCTGATAACCTGGCCATGACGAAAAAAAACCGAGCCATTTCTGTCCCTGCTGCTAAGGGAAAGAACGCCGGTTTTTCTGCTGAGACTGACGATCTGAAATATCTCGCCAAGTCCAAGCTCTTCGAGGGTACCTACCAGGCTCATTTGTTATAATCCAACGTCAGAGAAGAGGTTAAAAACCTGCAGAATATATCGTAACGATGGACTCAAGTAAAGCCTTTATAGGGTTTTGCTGCTATGTGTTCCGCTCTGTACCGCCCTTACCGCGCGATGTATCTGTTTTATCTCTACCCCGGAACATCAGTCTCAATGGAACGCCGTCAAAACCGAATGCTTCGCGGAATTTATTAATAAGATATCGTTCATAGGAATAGTGAATGTTTTCAGGCTGATTGGTGAAAATAACAAAAGATGGCGGACGGGTCGCAACCTGGGTGGCAAAGTAGAATTTAACTCTTCGACCGTGTGATAAAGGGGCGTGATGCGATTCAATGGCATCGGTAAATACATGCACCAGCTCTGATGTTGTGACGCGGCGGCAGAATTGACCCATAACTTCATCAACGGTAGTAATAATCTTGCCAGACCGCTGACCGGTTTTGGCTGAAACACATACAATCGGTGCGTATGCCAGATATTTAAAACCATCCCTGATTTTGGCAATATAAATTCCGAGGGTGGCATTATCCTTTTCAAGTAAATCCCATTTATTGATAACAAAGACACATCCTTTGCCGGCCTCATGAATATAACCGGCAATACGTTCGTCCTGTTCAGTCACCCCTTCCTCTGCGTTAATAACCATCAGCACAACATCAGCCCGTTCTATACTGCGCAGAGCATCACAGACACTGTATTTTTCAAGTTTCTCGGTTGTTTTCCCCTTACGACGAATGCCGGCCGTATCAATCAGCACATAAGGTTTTTTGTTGCAGGTAAAGGGAGTGTCAACTGAATCACGGGTTGTCCCTGCGGTAGGATTAGCGACGACCCGATCAAAGCCCAGCAGTCGGTTGACCAGTGATGACTTGCCGACGTTTGGTCGCCCCACCACGGCGATCCGGGTGATATTCTCTTCAGGCTCGGAGATATCAACCGGCGGGAAAACCTCAAGAATATTTTCAACGAGGTCGATGACACCGCGATTGTGTTCAGCCGAAATGGTGTATAACTCTCCAATTCCGAGGGAATAGAATTCAGCTGAATCATTCTCCAGTTTTTCGCCATCGACTTTATTAACCACGAAAAAAACCGGCTTTTTGACGCGGCGCAGCATCCCGGCGACCTCAATGTCCGCCGGAGTCAGGCCGCTTCTGGCATCCATCATAAATATGATGACGTCCGCTTCTTCAATGGCAAGTTTTGATTGTTCACGCATCTGCTGCAGCAGAAGGTTTTCGGTTACCGGTTCAAATCCGCCGGTATCGATAAGGATGAACGGTTTATCAAACCGGGTAATATTTGCATAGTTACGGTCACGAGTAACTCCGGGAGTATCGTCGACAATAGCGCGACGATGACCGAGCAGGCGGTTGAAAAGAGTTGATTTGCCCACATTAGGGCGGCCGACAATGGCTACTAAAGGTTTCATAAAGGTTCCTGACTATTCCGGCAGCAAAGTAAATGCCGCACAATTTTTAGGGCGTATAACTGAGAAATGGCGACGATCAGTGGTCATTATCGCTGAGATATTAAGGCGCTCCGCCACTGCGACAACCGAAGCATCCACCAGGCCGATCTTGAGATCAGGATATGCATCCATTAACTCAACCGCACGGCTTAAATCTTCCTCATCAACGTGCTCAAGCCTCAATGCCCGGTTGATAATTGATTTGACAAAAGCGGTTTCCGCCAGAGGCGACAGATGCGTCTGCAGAAGATAGCATGCTTCGGGAATAACCATGGAAGGGATAACCAGCGCCCCCTTGAAGGTTTCAACAAAGGTGCGGGCGCGAACATGCCAGGAGTCGGAACGGTCAGCTAATGCGTAGATTATACCGGTATCAACCAATATCGGAGCAATCGAAACTATTTTTGCCACAACAGTTCCTCGTGGCGTTCTGCAATATCCGATTCTCCGCTTTGGCCAATGGCGATGAATGCCAAGTCCGTAGTCCGTTCCGGTTTATTCGCCGCCAGATAGCTTACGAGAGCTTCTCTAACAACAGTCGCAACACTGATTTTCTTTGTTTTTGCCAAGTATTTAACCTCGTCAAGCAGGCTATCATCGGCAAAAATTGTAGTCCGCTTCATATCACACCTCCAAAGGTATGATATATGATGTATGCATTATGGTCAAAGAAATATTTAGCAATGAAAATTTGCTAGAAAATTTACCTATGCTTTCATAAATCTCTCAAAATCAACCAACCGCCGCCCCTCATTAATCTCATCATGAGGGATCATCAGATAAGTTGCCAAGCGAAGATTTGGCTTTGGTAGGCTGTAAAAGTAATTGGCGTCACCTTGTTTGGAATATGTATGCTATGCAAATCCTCTTGTATCAGGATTCGGCATTCTCTGCGAACTGTTTTACATTTGTCAATGATAATAAAAAAGCCGCTAACCCGGAACTCTTTCCAGTTTAGCGGCATTTTCAACCAATTGATTGCCGACTCTATTCGTATCCCAGTTCTCTAAGTTTTGAGGGTCGTTCGCTCCAGTTTTCAACTACCTTGACGAACAGCTCCAGAAATATTCTGGTGTCAAGCAAGCGTTCGATATCCTGCCGTGCCTGACTGCCGATCTTTTTCAGCATTTCACCCTTCGAGCCGATTATAATGCCTTTCTGAGTGGCCCTCTCCAACATAATTGCCGCCGAGATGGCGATTACGCCGTTTTCTCTTTCGATAAAACTCTCCACCACAACCGCTGTCGAATAGGGGATTTCATCATGAGTCAAACGAAAAACCTTTTCGCGGATCATCTCAGCAACAATAAATTTTTCCGGCATATCAGTCAGAATATCATCCGGGAACAGTGCCGGGCCTTCAGGGAGATACCCGCTGACTATTGTAACAAGCTGCTCAACCCCGTCATTGCGACCGGCTGAAACCGGTACGATTTCTCTGAACGGATAGAGTGCAGCCCAATCAGCCATTTTTTTCAGCACCTGATTCTTGTCAGAAAGCAGATCAATTTTGTTGATAACCAGAACTACCGGAATCTTTACTTTGCTGAGGACATCCTGGACAAAGGCAGGGTCGGCGGCAGTCGTCGCTTCTACGACAAGCATCAGAAGATCGACCCCGCTGATAGCTGAACGTGCCACATCAACCATGCTTTTGTTAAGACGTGAGCGACCGCTGTGGATACCGGGGGTATCTATGAAAACTATCTGGCCACCGGGTATGTTGTGAATTCCCTGGATCCTGTTGCGTGTCGTTTGAGGTTTATCCGAAGTAATGACAATCTTCTCTCCGATTATGCTGTTCAGGAGCGTTGATTTACCAACATTCGGGCGACCGATAATTGAAACAAAACCTGATGTAAACTTATTATTATTCATATTGTTATATACCACTCCTTACTGTTTTACTTATTAGTTGACCATACGTCACGCAGTGTAACTATCCGGTTAAATACCAGTTTCCCGGGAAGTGAATCTTTCGGATCCTGGCGGAAATAACCCATGCGCTCAAATTGATAGCGGGTTTCGCTATCGGAAGAGGCGAGACTCGCTTCCAATTGCGCCGGGATTGATACAACAGATAATGGATTGAGATATTCCTTGTAGTCAATGCCGCCTTTATCGGGGTTTGGCACATTAAACAGCCGGTCAAACAATCGTACTTCGGCGGTTACTGCATTGTGAGCAGAAACCCAGTGAATAACGCCTTTGACTTTCCGGCCATCTGCTGTATGAATTCCTTCACGGGATGCCGGGTCATATTCGCCGTGTAACTCCATAACCGCTCCCTGCTCATTCATGATGACACCGGTACATTTGATTATATACCCAAAGCGGAGCTTAACCTCACCGCCAACGGACAGGCGATAGAAGCCTTTGCTCGGCACTTCCATAAAATCATCAGCGTCAATCCAGATTTCCCGGGTGAATTGAATGATACGTCCCCCCATCTCAGGCTTTTGAGGATGATTTGGAGCATGCAGCTCTTCAGCCTGATCGACAGGATAATTGTCAATAATGAATTTTACCGGTCGTAAAACCGCCATAGCCCGAGGCGCCGATTCATTAAGCTCGGCTCGAACACACTCTTCCAGTAATGAAACATCAATCCATGAATCACTCCGGCCAACACCAATCTGCTCACAAAAATTTCTCACTGCCCCCGGAGTATAGCCCCGGCGCTTGATCCCAACCAGAGTAGGCAGGCGCGGGTCATCCCAGCCACTGACAATACCAAGCTGAACCAGTTCCTGCAGCTTTCGTTTGCTCATCACCGTATAGGTCAGATTTAAGCGGGCAAATTCATACTGACGCGGACGCGCCGGAACCGGAAGGTTGTCAAGGAACCATTCATACAGAGGCTTGTGGGATTCAAACTCCAGCGTGCAGATAGAGTGTGTAATACCCTCAATTGCATCGGTCTGCCCATGAGCAAAGTCATACATCGGGTAGATCTTCCAGGCATCGCCGACATGCGGATGCGGCGTATGAAGTATCCGGTAGAGAACGGGATCGCGCAGACTGATATTAGGTGAGGCCATGTCTATTTTTGCGCGTAAAACACGGGTGCCGTCAGGAAACTCTCCGGAACGCATACGATTAAAAAGATCCAGATTTTCTTCAATTGAACGAGAGCGAAAGGGGCTCTCAGTTCCAGGTTCAGTCAATGTGCCGCGATACGCACGGATTTGTTCGACATTCAGATCTTCGACATACGCCTTGCCTTTATGAATCAGAAAGATTGCCCATTGGAACAGTTGCTCAAAATTGTCCGAAGCGTAATGGAGATGTTCCCCCCAATCAAAACCGAGCCAGCGAACACTGTCCTTTATGGAATCAATGTATTCCTGTTCTTCTTTGGCCGGATTAGTATCATCAAAGCGGAGATGGCAGCGGCCACCAAAATCACGTGCCAATCCAAAGTTGATGCAGATCGACTTGGCATGACCGATATGAAGATATCCATTCGGCTCAGGAGGAAAACGAGTCACGACACTGCTGTGTTTACCACTCTTGAGATCTTCATCAATTATGGTTTTCAGAAAATTATTTGGTGTTGTTGATGACTGTTCGTTGCTGGTCATATAACCCTCTTGAAAAATTTTACCGTTCACCCAGAAGCGAATTTGGATATGCTTTAATAATTTTGACATCGACAAAAAGGCCGACAAGAGAACTGTCACCGGAAAAGTTGACGATCCGTCCAATATCTGCCTTGCCGGATACCTGTCCGGGAAGTTTCCCCTCCCCTTCGACCAGAACAGACATCGTACTGCCGATATAGGGCTGGCTCAGCTCGCGAGTATGCCGCCGTTGCAGCTCCATCAGTCGGTCAAGACGCGCCATTTTTACCGCGCGGGGCTGATCATCAGGTAGTTCGGCAGCTTTGGTGCCGGGACGGGGCGAATATACAAACGAAAAAAGGTCGATATACCGAATTTCTTCCATCAGTGAGAGCGTCTGCTCAAAATCCACATCAGTTTCACCGGGAAAACCGACGATAATATCACCGGTAAATACAATATCAGGGCGCATTGCCCTAAGCTTTCTAACCTTATCCAGATAGGATTCGCGGGTATAACCGCGCCCCATCAACGTAAGGACCGAATTGCTGCCGGACTGTGCCGGCAAATGAATCTGGGAACTCAATTTCGGAACATCGCCAAAGCAGGAGATCAGCTCATCTGACATATCCTTCGGGTGAGAAGTTGTAAAACGGATACGGTCGATTCCGTCGATTTCAGCAACCAGCCGGATGAGGTCGGCAAACGACGGTTCATGCCCGGTTTTCAGACCGTAGGAGTTGACGTTTTGGCCCAGGAGAATTACTTCGCGAACTCCTTCATTCGCAAGCTGCCTGACTTCGGCCAGGACATCTGCGGAGCGGCGACTGATCTCTCGACCTCGTACGTAGGGGACGATACAGTAGGAACAGAAGTTATCACACCCCTGCATGACCGTCACGAATCTGGACAGGCGGGATTCCCCCTTTATGGCGGGAAACAGGTCCAAACGCTGGTCATTATCTATAAACGTTGTTTCAGAGCGGCGTTCGCCCTGTTCGGCGCCCCTGACCATCTCCGGCAGCAGATGCAGATTATGGGTGCCGATCACCAGATCTACGTAAGGAAGTTTTCGGAGCAGCCCATCTCCTTCCTGTTGAGCTACACAGCCACCTACCGCAATAATCTGTTTTTTCCCGTCTCTCTTGTAAATTCGCAGATTTGCAAGACGTCTATAGACCTTTTCTTCTGCACCTCCACGAACACTGCAGGTGTTGAGCAGGATCATATCAGACGCAGCCGGGTTGTTAGTTGGAGCATACCCAAGATCAGCCAGCATGGAGACAATCCTTTCGGAATCGTTCACATTCATCTGGCAACCGAAGGTTTCTATGTAAAGGAGTTTATTGAACATAGGAGATCGATCTTTATACGCGGGCGGCAACCATAAAGTCAAATGAATTGGGAATTTGCAGGTTTTATTCAGACAATGTTAATTATAAGAAGACGAAAGAAATTCATCAGGCAGGATGGGTACATGCCACAAATGCCACTGAGATTGCCGCGGATCAGTCGAGATTGGCTACCATTCCGGTACCATTGTCTGATCTTTTATGAAATTGCGGATAGAATTCATATCATCTAAAGACAAATTAAGAAACTGAAGTCCCATACCTACCGGGAGGGTTTTATTAATGAGCGATTCGGGATGATTTATCCATGCAACCCTCGCCGAACAACATACCGTTTTCCCTTCATTTGGCAACAGAAATTCAATAATAAACTGAGAGTCAACCGGGTAAAGAACAGTCGATACAATAAAAAATCCACCTGTGCTCAGATTGACCGTGTAATCAGAGAGATATTCATCAGGGTCCGCACAGGATTTGCATTGAATATGCAGACGGATTGGCGCTCTAAGCGCTTTTCTGAATGGAATTTCCAGATATTTTCTCACCATTGACTGAAACAGAAACTGATTTATCGGTTTGGGGATAATATCGTCACATCCCGCCTGCCAGCAACGCTCAAAGTCGGTATCGCTGCCACCCTGGGTTACCATTATTATTGGTATATGCTGCAGAGCAGCATGAGATTTAATCAACTGGCAGCATGTATCTCCATCCATGACAGGCATATACAGATCCATGAAAATTATATCGGGATGATCTTTGATAAGCATTTCAAGGGCTTCTTCACCGTTGTTTGCCTGAAGAATCTGAAATTCCTCCCTATCAAAAAAACCCTTTTCGAGTTCAAGAAAAAAGTTAACATCATCAACAAGCAGAATCTTTTTAACACCCATAATATATCCTCTCCGTTACATGAATATTTCCAGCTACGGTCGCTCACGCCGTGGATAATCATACTCGACAAATGAAAAACCGCAACAGACCATGATCTGATGGTTAGTAATAACACATTTATCAGGTTGTACCATGTATTTTATCAAATTATCCCGAAAAATTCATACGTCATACCATCTCAACAAGTGTCTTCGATAGATTCCTGCAAATATACTTGACCACCGACTTGACAAGTCACTTCCCCTGAACGTATTGTCAAATCAACTCAGATCAGGCACATGCGGAGCAGAAATGCGTATTGACTGGAACGACATAGATACCGTGTTGCTTGATATGGATGGCACGTTGCTGGATCGCCATTTTGATGACCATTTCTGGTTGGAACATGTTCCTCTGCGCTGGGCAGCCTGTAATAACACCTCAATCCAGGATGCCAAAGACCACCTCTATCAACTCTTCAGGTCTCAGGAAAATACCCTCAACTGGACTGATCTTGATTACTGGTCAGAACGCCTCAAACTCGATATTCCGCTTTTAAAGCTTGAAGTTGAGCACCTGATAGCCGTCCATCCGTATGTGATCGAATTTCTGGTGTATGTGAAACAGGCGGGCAAAGCTATTTGGCTCGTTACCAATGCTCATTCCAAAACGCTCGATCTGAAAATGAAAAGAACCAGAATCGGGCCATATTTTGACGGTATTATTTCTGCTCACCAGGTGGGACTGCCAAAGGAGGATGTCCGTTTCTGGAAGAAATTACAGGATTTTATCAGGTATGATCCCGAACGGACACTGCTCGGGGAAGACAGCGAGGCCAATCTGACAACAGCTGAAAGTTTTTCGATTCGCTATCTCGTCTATATCAGTCGCTATAGTTCAAAGATTGAACCGCGCAAGTCGGATTATTTCCCGACGATTGACTACTTCAACAGGCTAATTCCTGAATATAACAGCACCAGTGTTCTGATTGAAAAACCGTGAGCCCATAATTCCTTACGTTCAGGTAATTTCGATTTTTGTGTGGAATATAGTAATAAGAATGACGGGAAGTCCGGTAAATCTGGACTTCCCGTCAAGTGAAACAATGACTATTTGACTTTTATATTAGGTTGTTACATCCTGCTCAGAACTGTTCTAAACTTTTCAAGCTTCGAAGTACCCTCCTCTATTAACCGGATCAGGTCTTTTCGAGCGCCACCCGCCACATCCTTGCCTTTTTCCAGCAGTTCATCGGTTTTATCTCCAATTGTATCAACCAGGCTCGACACATTGGCTGCAAGATCTTCAGCCACCTCATCGGCACGGTTGCGGGCTTTTTTGGAGAAGCGAACGATGTCCTTTCTTGTTCTGGTTCCGGACTGGGGAGCAAAAAGCAGAGCCAGGCCTGCGCCGATAACACCACCTGCAAATACCAGCAAACCCGCCGCGGCGATTTTCTTATCCATGTTTTCCATAAGTGACCTCCTTTTTAAATATGTTAGCTTAATAATAGCGCATTTTGTGGATAAGACAAGCCCTTACCACTGTTTATTTTTGCGGAATAATGGTACACAATGGACACAGATAGTAATTGATGTTACCACCTTGGATACAGATAAAGGACGTTTCAATGACCAATAAAACCTATGATGTACTGATTATCGGTGGAGGCCCGGCCGGCCTCTCTACGGCGTATCTATGCCACAAACACGGCCTTTCCTATCTGGTGCTTGAATCCGGAAAAGCCATTTTTCAAGGGATCGCAAATACCTATCCCGAAGGAAAACTGGTGTACGCCTCCCGACCGAAGGATGCCCCTGAACCCTTTATGGTGGATGAATTACGCCCACCGGACAAGCCGGTAACGGTTGAAAGTTATCTGCAGTACGTTCAGCACTTTGTCCAGCATGAAAACCTTCTTGTTCAGACTGAAGTGGATTTTGAAGACATCAAGGATGAGCGGGACGGCCTGACTGTCATTACCTCAAAAGGTAATTTCAGAGGGAAGAAGGTGGTACTCTCCTTTGGCAGCAATATTCCGCGGGAACTTTCAGTCTATGGTGACGCAAAAATGGTTGCCAAAAATGTCGATGATGCCGGGAAATATGTCGGCATAAAAACCCTGGTAATCGGCGGGGGCAACACTGCCGCCGACGTTATCATCAATATTCTAAAAACCAAACGTGAGGCGGGAGACACTCACCCTGTTTATTGGGCACATATGGCAGAAACGTTCGACGTTAACAAAGAGACCGCTCAACGCCTCGGAGAGGAGATCCTTCTTGGCGGAAATATTAGACTATTGCCTGGAGCGATGCCACGCATCGGCGAAGTCGATGATGTAGGAGTTGATCGCCTTGTTATACGAATCAACGAGTTTAAGCAGGCCGATGGCATCGATCTCTATCATGCCCTGAGCTTTCCGATGCAGAATGTCATAGCCTGTATCGGTTCACAGGGGCCGGTACCGATCTTTGACAAACTCAATATCCAGAGCATCGCCTGCACATCAGGCGTCTGCAAGATAGCTAAAGATGGGGATCGCCTGGTACTGCTTTCATCTGAATTCGAATCCACGCGCAAAGGTGTGTATGTTATCGGCGGTGCTATCTCACCATCCTATATGAAAATCAGTGAAGGATCGATTTCAGAGGAAAAACATCCTAATCTTATCTATACCGCAATTAATGATGCGTATCATGTCGTTGAAGCTATCAGGAAGAAGCTCATTGCGTAATTTTACCTCAGCAGATGGAAACCTGAAAAGCAGAGTGAACCCGGAGTCCGGTTCATCTCTGCTTTTTTATTCATCTTGACTTGATTTTCGTGTACTCTGACACTATATTCCAGTCACCAGGCTGATCAACTCGAAATATTACGTACATCCAGTACACAAAGGAGTTGCAAAGAATGAAAAAACACGCTCTTAAGGTTTTCACGTTGCTTGCCGCCGTCTTGTTTCTTTCTGCCACTGTTCTGGAAATGGAAGCATATGCAAGAGCAGGTTCGGGAAGTCGTTCATCCGGAAGTCGAGGTTCACGAAGCAACACCACTCCTTCCAGCCCATCAACACAGCAGGCTCCTTCCCGTCCGCAGCAGGCAGCTCCCGCGCCAGCCTATCAACCACCAGCTTCCGGTGGTTTTATGAGAAGTATGGCAGGTGGAATTGCCGGCGGCTTGATTGGGGGAATGCTCTTCAGAAGCCTCGGCTTTGGCGGCATGGGTGGTGGCGGCGGTGGCGGTATCGGTCTGTTTGAAATTCTGTTACTTGCCGGCATCGGTTACCTGATTTATCGCTATATCAAGAAGAAAAGGGAAGAGAGTTCCGTAAACTCTTTTGAGCCGGAGCCATACCGCGGGGGTACAGTCACTCCGATTACCCAGGGGTATCAGAACGCGCTGCCGGAAGTAGAGGATGTTGAAACCGGACTGGCTCATATCCGCCAGTTCGACGGATACTTTGAAGAAAACCGTTATAATGATCTGGTTATGGACAACTTCTTCAAAATTCAGGGAGCGTGGATGAATCGCGACCTGACGCCGGTAAGCAGTATTCTGACCGATGAAATGCGCCGCGTTTTTCAGTCTGACATTGATAAACTTATCAGAGATAAACAGATTAACCGGTTGGAAAACATAGCTGTTCGAAAAGTTGAGATTGTGGAAGCGTGGCAGGAATCGGGACAGGACTATATCAACACCCTGATTTATGCCAATCTGCTTGATTATACTACAGATGAAGCCGGTACATTACTGACGGGCAGCAAGAGTGATCCGGTCAAATTTGAGGAATATTGGACTTTTACCCGTCCGGTCGGCAATAACCCCTGGAAACTGTCTGCAATTGACCAGAAATAAATCATGAATCCTCTCCCCCTTTCTTTGTGTAGCGAGAAAGGGGGAGAACCTCCTTTTTTGCCTCTTTTTCCAACTGTTTCCATCGCTATGAAACGTCATGAAGCCCCTTAAACTTGCTGCAATTAACATTTCCGGTTGTAACCTGATCGAAGCAAGTGCCGGTACCGGCAAAACCTGGACTATAGCGGCTCTGTACATCCTGATGCTGCTTGAAAAAGAGCTGCTTCCCGAACAAATCCTCGTTGTGACCTACACAAAAGCCGCAACCGCAGAGCTGCGCGAACGAATCAGACAACGGATTACAACAACTCTTGACCTCTATTCCAGCGGACGGGCTCCGGCAGATGACGATCTTGAACTGCTCCTTATGACTGTTCGTCCGCAGAACAGCCAAAGAGCCAGACAACTCCTGACGCGGGCACTGTATTCATTTGATAATGCCGCAATTTTTACTATTCATGGCTTCTGCCAGCGGGCCCTGCTGGAAAATATATTTGAAAGCGGCTCTCTTTTCGGCAGTACCATGATCACCGACCAGAGCGCTATCGTAACACAGGCCCGGGATGATTTCTGGCGTACACACATTCTTTCGCAGCCGGACGATGTTATTGCATATCTGGAGGGGGGGGGGTATACGCCGGAAAAGCTTGCAAAGCCGTTTGAGGGGCACTTTCAGAACCCTGACCTGCTCATCATCCCCCAGGTCGATGAAGTGCCGCAAGAGTTGCTGATGAGGGAGCGAAACAGGCTCTACGCTCAGGCATGCCGTCTCTGGAGCATTGACCGCAGCGCCATAACCGGACAGCTTGAAGAAGCTCGTCTGAACCAGCAGAGCTACAAACTGTTTCAGATTACCGCCGCTTCAATTGCTTTTGACAATTGGGCGGCTGGCGAAAATGCCGCTCTCCCGATCACTTCGCTTGATTTCTTTTCGGCGCAGAAGATTACTTCAAAAATTACCAAATCATCACCCTTCACTCCGAACCACGATTTTTTTGTTCTCTGCCAACAGTTGGCAGAAGTCAACGTGGCAATTGAGCAGGCATATCAGAACAGGATTATGACCAGCCAGCAGGATTTTAAAAAGTGGCTTGAACACGAATTAAGTCAAAGAAAAAAACAGTTAAATGTCCGTTCTTTCGATGACTTGCTGCTTGATCTTCATCTGGCGCTTGAAGCTGATTTCACACATGTTCTGGCAGAAAAACTGCGTCAGCGGTACAAGGCTGCCATGATTGATGAATTTCAGGACACGGACCCCCTGCAGTGGAATATTTTCAAACGGATCGGAGCAGAATCTCATTATCCGCTGTTCCTTATTGGTGACCCGAAGCAGGCAATTTACAGTTTTCGCGGAGCCGATATTTTTGCGTATCTGAATGCCGGCAGGAATGTGCTTCCGGAATGCAGACACACACTGCCAACCAACTTCCGCTCTGAAGCTGCATTGGTGAAAGCGGTTTCAACTCTTTTCGCATCAAGCCCTGACCCGTTTCATTGCAGGGAAATCCCTTTCTATCCGGTCCAGTCAGGCCGCTCACTGAATGACCGGTTATTATGTGACTCTGTTCCGGATACACACCCGCTTAAAATATGGGTGTACCCCCGCAGCAACGCGCCCAAACCTGAAACTAAACCGGTAGCCACCCGCAGAATTGTTCTGGCCGTTGCGGATGAAGCTGCCCGGTTGCTTGAACCGGGACGCACGACAATCTCCAGAGCGGGCCTGTTACGTCCGTTAAAAGCCGCAGATATCGCTATACTGGTAAAGTCCCACAAACAGGCCGATCTGGTGCAGGAAGCACTGGAGTCGCTCGGCATCCCGTCGGTTCAACAGGGAAGCTCAACTATTTTTGAAACGCCTGAAGCACTTGATCTGCTGCGTATTTTGCGGGCGGCAGCAGAACCGCATCGTGAATCACTGGTTCGTGAAGCTCTGCTGACCGCAAGTATGGGGTTAAGCGCCAATACGGTATCACGCTATGTGGAAAGTTCCGGGGATGACCACGAGTGGGATCAATGGCTGCTCCGTTTTCAGAGTCTGCACACGGCAGCCGTCTCCGGAGGAGTGGTTGCCCTTGTATCACGTCTGTTGGGGAGTTGCGGGGTACGGACGCAGATATTATCCCGGGTCGGCGGTGAGCGCGGCCTGACTAATATTCTGCACTGCAGTGAATTACTACATCAGATCGAACAGGAACAGGGGAAAAACCTGTCCGGCTTAATTACCTGGCTGGAGAGAAAAATATGTTCTCCTGACCGGAGTGACGCCTCATTGCTGCGGCTTGAAACAGACGCAGACGCGGTCATGATCTCAACTATTCATGCCAGTAAAGGGCTGCAGTACCCGGTTGTATTTGTTCCATTTGCATGGGATGCTCCTCACGGCAAAGCAGACCGGGCACTGTTCCATAATGACGTCGGGGAACTGATACTGGATCTTGCCCGTGACGAGGAAAACGTTCAGAAGAGTGCGACAGAGAAGAAAGGTGAAGCCGCCCGACTCCTGTATGTCGCATTGACCCGGGCTGAGTACCGATGTTATGCCGTCTGGGGAGGCATTACCGGCGCGATCGATTCACCACTTTTTCAACTGCTGCATAGCGGCTCCGATGGCAAAAGTTTTTCTGAGCTGAGTGATCGTGCAATTCTTGATCGCGTACAGATGCTTTCATGCGAAGATACCGGCATTTCCGCCGCCATGATGCCATTGAACGAACCATTTCCCCGCTACCGATCGATCGACTCTGCTGATTCATCGTTCACCTGCCGTTCACTTACCACCCTCCCCCGGGACGATTGGAATGTTGCCAGCTTCAGTGGCATGACTTCGGGTTCCGCGCATACTTTTGAACCCAGGGATCATGATCCGCTCGTAATTGCTGCAACAGATTTTTCTCAGGATTCTGAGCACACTTCAGGAGGGAGTACTATTTTTGATTTTCCGCGTGGTGCAAAAGCCGGGACGTGTCTTCATGAGCTGTTTGAACTGCTTGATTTCTCGCAGTTGAGCAAAGAAGCCATCGCCGGAATTACCCGCTCGACACTGGCCGGCAATGGCTTCCACGAGCAGTGGCTGCCCGCTGTGATCGGTATGGTTTCAGATGTGACATCTGCCCGGATTATTCCGGAAAATCCGGATTTCACCCTGTCACACCTGAAAAAAGGTGATTGGCAGACAGAGATGGAGTTTTATCTCCCCATCAGGCACCTCGCACCGGATACACTACGCACGCTATTTGATGGGCTGTTTGACGAGGGTCTCTTCGGGGACTATTATGAAGTGCTGAACCATCTTTCATTCCGGCAGAGCAGAGGCATGCTGCAAGGTTTTATCGACCTGATTTTCACGCACAATGGCCGCTACTATATTCTCGACTGGAAATCAAATCATCTCGGCATGACAATGTCGGATTACAATCAGGATACGATGCACGAATCAATGTGTCGAAGTGCCTATATTCTGCAATATCATCTTTATACACTGGCACTGGACCGGCTTTTACAGACACGACTTCCTGATTACAATTATGAAAAACATTTCGGCGGGGCGCTCTATCTGTTTCTGCGGGGTATTTCTCCCGACACGGCGACGAACGGAGTTTATTTTGGAAGGCCGCAGCCCGAATTTATCAGACGTGCAGGAGAGGTGATGCTGGCGTGATGGATGAATGATGGCGGAGAGTATTACAAGCGTCCGATGCTATTTTTTAAGCGCGCCATTCAATGAATTCAGCAACCGGTCAATATCAACCTTGTGTACGCCTGCACCATGCCCCAATGTTTCGAGATCAGCAATCTGACATTCATAACAGTCAAGATTATACTCCTTGAAAACGGGCAGGGTCTCGGGATGCTGTGAAATAATGTCGGCAATTATCATTTCCTGGGTAATCATAAAGCCCCTCCGGTGGTTTGCGATATATCGAGTCCGTATTTCAGACGCAATGCTATTTTAACTTCAAGTGGCACAAATTTGTCAATATCACCGTTCAGCGAACAGACCTCTTTGACGATTGAGGATGAGAGATAGCCGTACTGAAGTGATGTCATCATGAAAAGCGTTTCAATCTGCCGGCCGATACTGCTGTTCATCTGGGCTATCTGGAATTCATATTCAAAGTCTGATATTGCCCGGAGGCCACGGATTATGACATGAGCCCCGCGAGAAGAGACGTAATCTATCAATAGTCCGCTGAACGTATCAACGGTGACCCGCCCCTCCCCTTTTACAACATCCTGAATCAATTCAACCCGCTCATCAGTTGTGAACAGAGCGTTTTTTTGCGAGTTTTTTGCAACGGCAACTATTATTTCATCAAAGATCGTCAGGCCACGTTTAATAATATCAAGGTGACCGTACGTTATCGGGTCAAATGAACCGGGGTATACAGCGATCTTTTTCATTCTTCCTCCAATGTAAAAAATTCGAGAGCAGTCTGCCCGTATACCCGTCGGTCAAAGCGTGTCAGGCGTCCAGTTGATTCCGGTAACGGGTTTCGTGCCGAACACTCTGCCACCAGAATTGAACCAGGCTGCATAATACCGGCGGTGCCGAGCGCTTCAAACACTCCCCGGTACAACCCGGATTCATAAGGAGGGTCAAAAAAAACAAGATCAAAGCTTCGTCCACGACCTGCCAGAGCACGTATTGCCTTTACTGCATCCATTGATACAATGTCAGAACGATTCTGGCTATTTGTAACTATCAGATTACTCGATAATATCGGCTTAAGCGATAAATTCGATTCAATAAAGCAACAGCTTCCGCCCCCACGACTGAGCGCTTCAATTCCAAGACCGCCGGTGCCGGCACAGATGTCAAGAACGCGGATATCTGTAAAATCGATGCGACTTGTCAGAATGCTGAACAGTGCTTCTTTGACGCGATCAGAAGTCGGTCGGGTTGCCATGCCCGGAGGGGCAGACAACTTTCTGCCGCGACATATTCCTGAAATTACGCGCATGTAATTGACCCGTGAACTCTCGTTTTGAGCGAAGCTAGCGTAAATAGTGTGATTGGTCAAGCGAGAAGAGTTTGTCGCATCAAGACAGCAGCGGCAAAGATATAACAATGGTAAATCCAAAACGACCTGCGAGACTCTCGATAAGTCTGGCCAGGTATATGACCCGCCCGCCTTTGACGTTGTGCTTGATGTTGGTTTTTGTTGTGGCTATTGCAACCAGGGCGGGTCTGAGACCGCGCCCCTACCGGCATGTCAAACCAGGGCGGGTCTGAGACCGTGCCCCTATTCATTTATATGAAGAATGAAGGCCTGACACTACGCCATCCACTGGAACCGGTTGTTAGCTGACCGTTTTTTTGCCATCCTGTCAGAAGCCATGGAAGCCGTTTATGCTCCGATCAGGCGAGGTCGAAACGGTCAAGGTTCATTATCTTGTCCCACACCGCTACAAAGTCGTGCAGGAACTTACCCTGGGAGTCGCCGCATCCGTAGACTTCCGCCACGGCCCGCAGCTGGGAGTTGGAGCCGAAGATGAGGTCCACACGTGTGCCGGTCCACTTGAGCTTGCCTGTTGCCCGGTCACGCCCCTCGAACAGGTTGTCATTCCCCGGAACCGCCTGCCAGGTCGTGTCCATGTCGAGTAGATTCACGAAGAAGTCATTGGAGAGGGTCCCGGGGCGTTTGGTGAAGACGCCGTGCTGAGACTGTCCGACGTTGGTGTTCAGTACGCGCATCCCGCCAACCAGTACCGTCATCTCGGGGGCGGTCAGCGTCAGCAGTTGCGCCCGGTCGATCAGCAGTTCCTCTGCCGATACGCTGTATCTGGTTTTCAGGTAGTTACGGAAGCCGTCAGCAGCCGGTTCGAGTACGGCGAACGCCGCCACGTCGGTTTGCTCCTGCGATGCATCCGTGCGTCCCGACTTGAAGGGAACAGTGACTGCGTGGCCGGCATTCCTGGCGGCCTGTTCGATCCCTGCACATCCCCCCAGAACGATCAGGTCAGCAAGGGAAACACTCTTCCCGCCGGACTGGCTGCTGTTGAACTCACTTCGGATTCCTTCAAGGGTCTGCAGCACGGTCTTCAGTTGGGCCGGCTGGTTGACGTCCCAACCCTTCTGCGGGGCGAGGCGGATGCGCGCGCCGTTCGCTCCGCCACGCTTGTCAGAGCCGCGGAAGGTGGACGCTGCCGCCCAGGCCGCCCCGACCAGATGGGAAACAGACAGCCCCGAAGCGAGGATCTTCCCCTTGAGGGCGGCGATGTCCCGCTCGTCAATCAATGTATGAATGACCGCAGGGACGGGGTCTTGCCAGATGAGCACTTCAGCAGGCACTTCCGGGCCGAGATAGCGCGAGCGCGGGCCCATGTCGCGGTGGGTCAGCTTGAACCATGCGCGAGCGAAGGCATCCGCAAACTTCTCGGGATTCTGCTGGTAGTCCCGCGCGATCGGCTCGTATAAAGGATCGAAGCGCAACGAGAGGTCCGCCGTGGTCATCATCGGCCGGTGCTTCTTGGCCGGGTCGTGGGCGTCAACAATCATGTCCTCTTCGTCAACATCCTTTGCCAGCCACTGATGCGCGCCGGCTGGGCTCTTGACCAGCTCCCATTCGTACTTGAACAGCACCTTCAGGTAGCCCATGTCCCACGTGGTAGGGTTCGGCTTCCAGGCCCCTTCAATGCCGCTGGTGATTGTGTCACCCGCCTTGCCGCTGCCGAAACTGCTGATCCAGCCAAGTCCCTGCTCTTCGATCGGGGCACCTTCCGGCTCGGGCCCCACATGCGCAGCATCGCCCGCCCCATGGCACTTGCCGAATGTGTGACCGCCGGCGGTCAGCGCGACGGTCTCTTCGTCGTTCATTGCCATGCGCGCGAAGGTTTCGCGAATGTCGCGGCCCGACGCGACCGGATCCGGCTCGCCGTTCGGCCCTTGTGGATTCACGTAAATCAATCCCATCTGCACGGCAGCAAGAGGATTTTCGAGTTCCCGGTCACCGCTGTAGCGCTTGTCACCAAGCCACTCGTCCTCAGCCCCCCAGTAAATGTCTTCTTCGGGCTCCCAGATGTCTTCGCGTCCGCCGCCGAAACCGAAGGTCTTGAAGCCCATCGACTCCAGGGCGCAGTTGCCGGCCAGGATCATCAGGTCGGCCCAGGAAATCTTGTTGCCGTATTTCTGCTTGATCGGCCAGAGCAGCCGGCGTGCCTTGTCCAGGTTGCCGTTGTCCGGCCAGCTGTTGAGCGGCGCGAAACGCTGCGTGCCCGACCCTGCGCCGCCGCGGCCATCGCCGGTGCGGTAGGTGCCGGCGCTGTGCCACGCCATGCGGATGAAAAGCCCCCCGTAATGACCGTAGTCAGCCGGCCACCACTCCTGCGAGTCGTTCATCAGCGCATACAGGTCCTTTTTCAGGGCCGCCAGGTCGAGTTTTTTGAATTCCTCGGCGTAGCTGAACTCCTCGCTCATGGGGTTGCTCAAGGGAGAATGCTGGTGCAGGATCTTGAGGTTCAACTGCTTCGGCCACCAGTCCTTGTTCGACGTGCCGCTGCCGGCTGTGGCTGTTCTACCAGTTACCGGACACTTGCTTTCGTTGCTCATCTCTGTTCTCCTTTCCTGTCTCTGTAATCCTACCGCGATCAAAGCAGGCAACTGCTTCAAATCAATGGTCGTACCTCAACGACCTTGAACCAGGCCGCATGGGTCACGGCCGCGCCGGCACCCGGTCCGACGACCTCATCGGTGTTGGCCTTGATGGTAGCCAGAAGCTCGCCCTCCTCCTCGGTCCTGATCAGCTCCAGGGCCAGACGTACCCCGCTGAAACCGGGGGAGCTGGTCTTGAACAGGAAGGCCGCGTGCCGATTACGGGTCAGGTTCTGGTAGGTACGTTTGTCGGTCATCCCCCAGACCAGCGTCGTTTCATCGATGACGTGCGGCCTGGAATAGACCGCGCTGTTGACTTTGCCATCTGAGGAGGAGGTGGACATAACCCCCAGGCCCGGATTGGTGAACAGTTCGGCAAGATTCATAGAGGCAGCTCCTTTTGTGTGTAGTACGTTTACTGCAGCCACCGCGACGCCAGCGCGGCGGAAAGGGTTGTTACCCCGCAGAGGAAGCAGCTCCAGCAGATATCGATCCAGACCATCCTGACCGGCCAACCCTCCAGCGTTGACGTGTTGGTCACATGTCATAGACACCATAGACCACCAGACCAAACAGGGCGCCCCACATCAGTGAAGATGCCGCCAGCAGGAAAACCCTCATCATGGCGTGCCTCTCTCTGCCCGGTTTCTTTCCCTTGATACGTTCGGTGGGTACGGTCACCGCCTCGAAATATACTCGCCAATCCGGCAATTAACGTTTCACAACTCCCTCTACAACCCTCTTCAGCACCTCCCGCAGCTGATCAAAGCTGTACGGCTTGCTAACGCACCCAGCTATATTCTCATGAATACGGGCTGTTACTTCAGCATCACCAAAACCGCTGGAGACAATGATTGGCAGTTCCGGGTTCAATTTTTTCAGTTCATGAATCAGCTCATACCCGTCCAAAACCGGCATGCCAATGTCTGTCAAAACCAGGGTGATGTATTTTACGTGCTTCTGATACATTTCCAGTGCTGCCTGTCCATTTGCAGCCTCAATAACGGTGAATCCAAGTGCTTGCAGAAGTGCTTTAGCAACCATACTAAGCTGCGGCTCATCCTCGACCAGCAGTACTGTGCCGCTTCCTTGCCATGGCATCAGTGAAACATGCGGCAGTAAGTCACCGACAGGTTCACTGCTCTGAACCGGGAGATACACTTTGAAGGTTGTCCCGACACCTTGCTGACTGGTGAGTTGCAACGCTCCATTGTGCGCTTTGATGATGCCGAGTATAGCCGACATCCCCAATCCCCGCCCGGTAAATTTAGTCGTATAGAACGGCTCGAATAACCGATTTTTGCACTCCTCATCCATACCGCACCCATTATCGGTAACTTTCAGGCAGATGTAGGAACCGGGCGTAATCTCTTTGCCGAGATATTCCTTTTCAACCTGCCCGGACTCAATCGCTGCGATGGACAGTGACACAGTAATATTCCCCTGCTCTGTGCCGAACGCCTCTGAAGCATTGATGATCAGATTCATGACGACCTGCCTGATCTGGCTTGCATCCGCTGTGATGGAAGGAATATCTTCCGAAAGATCAAGCGTGATGGAAACATTTTGTTTGATGGTCGCTTTCAGCAGCTTGCCCATCTCTTCCACGAGCGTCTTGACATTGAATTTTGTCGGGATTGGTTGAGCCTTACCGGCATATACCAGCATCTGGCGACACAGCTCAGCAGCGCGTTGTGCCGCTGTTTCTATCTCCGGAACAAGCTCTGCCGCCATTGCCGGTCGTTGCTGCAACAGGGAGCAGTTGCATATAATTATTGCCAGGATGTTGTTAAAATCATGGGCAATGCCGCCAGCCAGTATCCCGAGGCTCTCCAGTTTCTGGGCCTGCTGATATTGCTGCTCGAGCAGCGCTTTTTCCTCTTCAAGCCGTTTGCGTTCGGAGATATCCCGGAATATGAGTACCGAACCCGAAGTCTCACCGTCTTCTGTCCTCAAAGGTGCGACGCTGTCGGTAATACTCAGCTCGATGCCGTTTCTGGCCACGAGCACCCGATCCTCGATCAGATTGATAATCAACCCCTCGGTAATGACACTTTCCACCAGATGCTTTTCCAGGTTGCTCAGATCCATATCCTTCATATGCAGGATTTCAGTCAGCTTTTTCCCCAGGGCTTCTTCCTGTTTCCAATGGGTCAGCTCTTCGGCAACCGCATTCATGAAGGTGATGCGCCCTTCATTGTCCGAGGTAATTACCGCATCACCCACGCACTTGAGGACATTTGCAAGCCAGCGCTCCACCTTCTGAATTCTGGCTTCCGCCTGTTTCTTGTACAAGGCGATTTCAATTGCAATGTGGAGCTCCCTGTCTTGAAACGGCTTGAGAATATATCCATAGGGTTCAGCCATTTTGGCTTGCTGCATGATATTGTCTTCGCCAAACGCCGTAAGGTAAATAACCGGTATTTTGTACAGATCTTTGATTTGAGTGGCCGCTTCTATGCCGGTCATGCTCCCTTTAAGGATGATGTCCATCAGGATCAGGTCAGGTCGGAACAGCCCCGCCTTTTCGATAGCTTCAGCGCCAGAAGTGGCCATGGCACAGACGAAATGCCCTTTATTTTCAACACTCATCCGTATATCGGCGGCAACTATTTCTTCATCTTCCACAATCATGATGTTATTGACCGGCATACAACGCCTCCTTTGAATCATGTTTTTTCCCAAACTGCAGGGTGTATGCTGTGCCACCGTCAACCGACTGTTCTATGGTGCCGTCAAGTTGTTTGACGAGCATGTTGACGAGTTGCAACCCCAGTGTTTCGGTCTCCCGAAAATTCAGCTCCGGCGGAAAACCAACGCCGTTATCCTTGACAAGCAGCCGGATACCCTGTTCCGTCTCTGCCAGCTCAATTTTGATCACACCTTGACCGGTTTCCGTAAAGGCGTATTTTACCGCATTGGTGACCAGTTCATTGATGATAAGACTGCAGGGTATGGCTTCATCGATGGAAAGCATGACTTCTTCGTCATGGATGTCCGAGAATATGTTAGCAGGACTTTTCTGGTATGACCTCAGCAGTTCGGCTGTCGTCTCCCGGATACAATCCCCGAAATTGATCCGGGTGAAATCCCTGGAGCGGTAAAGCATCGAGTGAACGCCGGCCATGGCTCTGATACGGTCCTGGCATTCCTGAAAAACAGCATTCAGTTTTTCATCGGGGGTGTATCTGGACTGCAGTTTGAGGAGGCTGGCGATAATCTGCAGGTTGTTCTTCACCCGGTGGTGGATCTCCTTGAGAAGAATTTCCTTTTCTTGAAGAGATGTCCTGATCTGTTCATCGGCCTTTTTGCGATCAGTTATGTCAGTAAATATTACAATTCCTGCTGTAACGTTGCCCGTTTCATCTTTGATGGGCGCAGCATTGCCGTCCACGATACGGTCGTCACCTTCTTTGCGGCGAATAATGAATTCCCGGCTGCTTGGCTCACCGAATATGATTGCCCGGGCCAATGGAACTTCGTCGACTCCAAGCACTCTGCCATCCAGGTCCAGCAACTGCCAACTTGCCACATATTGGTCAATCCCAACGCCATTAACGATGCTCTGCCGGTTACCACCTCGAATGAGAAGTCCGGCATCATTGACATAACGCAGCTTTCCGTCTGGCGCATCCGCAATTGCGATACCTGCAGGGCTGCAGTCCATAGCTGCCTGCAGTATCGCTTGTGACTGGCGAAGCTCTGCACCTGACTTTTTCAGTTCGATAACCACCTCTTCAAGTTTGACTGTCTTGGCTTTCACCTGTTGTTTCAGCATGAAACTCCAGGCAAGAATGACAATCATGAGCAGTGCTGCGAGTGACGCAACGCGTAAGACGTTTTTCAGGCGCAGACGCGAACCTTCAATATCTCCAAACCATTTATTGCGTATGGCATCATACTCACCGGAACTTTTGATAATTTTCAACCCTTGATTGAGGCGTTCCTGCAATGCCTGATTACCGCTTCTGACTGCGAAGCACCATGACCGGTTATAGGCGTCAACAGTTTGGGGTGATGTCTCTATTCCGGATATCTTCAGGCGCTTTAACGTTTCAAGGCCGATCAGTTTCGGCATGACGACCGCATCGCCTTTCCCGGCGGAAAGCATCTGCAGCGCATCTGTCAAAGAATTCGCAAGCGTGATGGTCATAGTTTTTGACAGCCCGCTCGCAAGGAGATAGCCATGAGCAGCATCATTCTCCGTAACAATAACGGTTTTCCCGGAGAGATCATTGAGTGAACGTATGCCGGTGGTCCCTTTTCTGAAAAAGATCGCATCGTACACAACCGTATATGGCACGGTGAAATCGAAACTAATATCCCGTTCAAAGGAATATGCCATCATCGGAATAAGGTCGATGCGGCCTGATTCCAGCGCTTTCATCGCCAGATCCCATCTCTCCGTCCGCATCTCCAGCTCAATACCCATCGTCTTGGCGACAGCCCGGGCAATATCAAGACTGAATCCGCTTGGTTCACCTTTGTCATCCAGATAGGAGTAGGGATAGTAGTTGTCAAGTACCATTGTTTGCAGGCGCAGGCGATGGGTTTCAATCCCACCGAACCATTTTTTGTAGAGCTCGTCGTATTTACCCGTGCTGCGAAGTATTGCCATGCCCTGCTCAAGCTTATCGCGAAGAGCAATGTTCCCGTGGGTAACCGCAAAAGCAAACTCCCTGGTGTAATCGGTTATGGGTGTCCCCGCCTCTATAACAGCTTCCAGCTTGGCCTCGCGTAAAACCTGAAGCCCCAACAGTTTCGGCACCAGCACTGCGTCATGTTTGCCGGATGCCAGCAGCCGCATGGCTTCAGGGATGGTTCTGGTTTCGACGATGCGAACCGGCACACTGGAATGAAGCAGCGCCTCATGGGCTGCGTCGTTGCTCATAACGATCACTTCCCTGTCTTTCGCTTCGGCGATAGAGGAAACCGGTTTGCTGCCGCGACGCACGAAAAAACAGTCAAACGCCACCGTATGCGGCTTGGTGTAAGTGGCCATATCAGCCCGTTGCGGCGACAGAGCGACCAGCGGCAGCAGGTCGTATTTCCCAGCCTTGAACGCCGCCAACACTTCCGGCCACGGACCGGTATTCACCTTGACGGTCAGACCCATCGTTTCGGCAACCGCTTCGAGCAACTCCACCGAAAAGCCGCTGGCACGACCTTTCTCGTCTACTATGGCATAGGGAGGGAAATCGATTTCGCTGCCGACTACGATCACCGGCCTGGCCTGCTCCGCCTGGACAAGGAGCGGCCCCATGAACGCCGACAGACAGGCGAAAAATATACCTATGTTGAAGAGACGGCGGAATTTGATTATTGCTGTGCCGGCTGGCGACATGGCTGCTCCCGTAAAACAAAGAACCGGCGCACGGTAATATCCGCAGCGCCGGTTTATATGGGCATCAATCAAAATGTTTGTTGACAGACGTATTTGTCAGGAGAGAACTTGCCTGCTTGCAATTTTATTGCCACTTGCGACCTCCTGAAAGAGGATTTTATGGAATTATATCGCAATTATTCTGGCTTGCAACGATAAATCTGAAATTGCTTTGATTTTGCCTTTGATTTAGTTGATAGTTTTTTTGGTATTTATACTACCACCTATGAAAATCAATATTGTTCTGGATACCAATGTTCTTGTATCCTCGTACATTTCTCGCATCCCTGGAGGTACAGCCATGAGCGCAATCAGTCTCCGTCTTCCCGATTCTGTTTACAATATGGCCCGTGAAATAGCCAGAGAGGATCATATATCGCTTAATCAGTTTATTGCTTCGGCGGTGGCCGAGAAAATATCACCGAAACCTATCTTGCCCAGCGTGCCGCCAGAGGTTCTGTTGACAAGTTTCACGCTGCGCTGGCGAAAGTGCCGTCAGTAGAACCGGAAGAATTTGATCGATTGTGATTACTCTACCGCGCTCATACACTCCGTCGTAGCAATCGCATACACCTGATTCATGTAATTTTTCTCCTGTTGCTGGTGATACACTTGTGATACACTATGCAAAAACAAGGAGACCATCATGCCTTCAGCTAATCCCCGCATCAATGTTGTCTGTGAAAAACCCCTGTATGGAGCTATTGCCGAAATTGCCGCCCGCGATGGCGCTTCGCTGTCATCAGTTGCCCACGATCTGTTACTCGAATCGCTTGAACTGCGTGAGGATATTGCCCTTGCCAAAGTTGCCGACAAACGGGCCGTTGGATTTGACCGTACAACTTCATTGACTGCCGAGCAGGTTTTCGGCTGATGAGCTTTGCAGTAATATTCCATCCAGCGGTGAAAGACGATGCCGCTGCAATTGCCAAAACCATCCGCGAACGGATACGAAGTGCCATAGCGACACGACTGACGACCGAACCGGCGCTTTACGGCAAGCCGTTACGCGGTACTCTGGCCGGATACTGGAAACTGCGGGTTGGAGATTGGCGCGTAGTCTATGCAATTCGCGGAACCGAGGTGATCGTGTTTGCCATCAAGCATCGCAGCAGTGTGTATGATGAGGTTGGTGGCCGTTTATAGCATTTGAATCTTGACCCTTGCCCTTGACCCTTGCCCTTGATCCTGCTCCTAAGCCCCCTCAACAACTGTCTTCAGCACTTCCCGCAAATTGTCAAAGCTATATTCCAGCAAATTACAATCTCACTTCATATATGATGCTGAATTGATTCAGTGCTGACTTCCAGTCCGCTACTTTGTTTCTTCTTCTTTTTCACAATCCGCAATCAACCGGGTAATTTCATCATCAGAAATATCCGGCAGCACGAATGTCCCTTTTACATCTTTTGCAACGGCGGTAATGCCCGGATAATTTGTTTCCAGTGCCTTTATTTCCTCGTACTGCTGTTTTACCGTATCCAGAAGTAACCGGTTTTGTGCTTCCAGATCAAATTTTTCGAGAGCAGCCCGGATGGAAAATATCAGATCATGATCGTTCCACGGCTTGGTGAAAAAGCGGTAGATCTCACCTTTGTTGACCGCTTTCATGGTAGCTTCCAGTGTAGCATGGCCGGTCAGCATCATACGAATGGTTTGCGGGTAATCTGCTTTGACGTGTGCAAGAAACTCCGCTCCCTGCATACCTGTCATCCGCTGGTCTGAAATAACGATCTTGAATGTCTGCTCTGTCATTATTTTTAGAGCTTCTTCGGCACTGGTGCAGGTAACAATTTCCAGAGATTCATCAAAAAGAGATCTCTTCAATGCTGAAAGTACGTTTGACTCGTCATCTACCAGCAGGATTCTGTTATTATTCATGGCATGATCTCCAAAAGGAGATTGGCATTATCAATGAGCAATTCAATTTCCTGAATCCTCCATAGATTTCTTCAAACGAGCCTCCTCGGATATTGGCCCGAAAAGCTCCATCAGCCTGGGATCGAAATGAGTCTCGGCCATCTCCTGCATTATTCCCATCACCCGTTCAAACTCGAACGCTTTGCGGTACGGGCGATCAGAATACAGGGCATCAAACACGTCGGCAATCGCCACTATCCGTGCTTCAATCGGAATTTTTTCACCCGTGAGCCCGGCCGGGTACCCCCCTCCGCAAAACTGCTCATGGTGAGAAAGAATCACATTGACCACCGCATCGGACATTCTGGCCTGACGGGCAACATCAGCGCCCCAGCGCGGATGTTGTCGCACAATTTCCTGGTCTTCTTCCGACAACCGACCCGGAAAATTGAGGACCGCTTCCGGGACGCCAATCTTGCCGCAGTCATGCAGCCAGCTCCCATGCTTGATTTCGTTGATGGCATGCTCATCAAGGCTGGCGGCACGCGCCAGGCTGACGGAATATTGAGCCACCCGGTCACAATGACCTTTGGTATAGGGATCCTTTAATTCAACTGTCTGAGCCAGGGAAAGATAAAGCGACTCATCATTTTTTCCGAGAGCCTGGATCAGTTGATAACGCATCAGCGCCTCATCGATGGTCGTGAGCAGCTCCTGGTTGACCCAGGGCTTGGTCACAAAACGATACGCCTCGGATTTGTTAATGGCGTCAATGGCAATGGATATATCTGCGTAGGCGGTCATCATGATTCGCACGGTATCAGGGCGGATTCCCCGGGCTTTTGAAAGAAATTCGATCCCCCTCATACCGGGCATCAGGAAGTCCGAAACAACCACCCACACCTCTTCCTGTGCAAGAATCTCAAGCCCTTCCTGCCCGGATGAAGCAAAGAGGCAGCGTACATCATCACGCTCCAGATACATCCGCTCAATGGCATTCTGGATTGATTTTTCATCATCAACAAACAGAACCGTTTTCATGAATATTCCTCCGGTAATCGCTGCATATTATTTCATTAGCCATTTTCTAAACTCCGCTTGTCGTCAAAAATACCGCCAAAAGAAATGCTCCGTGCGCCTGATTATGCTATTCAAGTTCCGGTGGTACTACATTAACCGGAAGGCGCACGGTAAAGGTTGATCCGACACCGATTTCGCTTTCTACCGTGATATCGCCTCCATGTTTCTTGAGAATTTCATGCGAGATGGAAAGTCCGAGTCCTGTCCCCTTGCCAACCTCTTTGGTGGTAAAAAACGGATCAAATATCTTCTGCCGGATATCCTCAGGGATGCCGCACCCGCTGTCAGTAATCGAGACACAGGCATAGTCACCTTCGCACCAGGAACGGATGGTTATGATGCCATCCTGAGTTCCTGACATGGCGTGACCGGCATTCACCAGCAGATTGAGAAAGACCTGGTTCAATTGTTGTGAAGAACATTTTATTTCGGGGAGATCGCCGAATTCCCGATTGATTGTGGCGATATACTTGATTTCGTTGCCGGCGAAATTGATAGCGGTATCCAGCACATCGTTCAGATTGACCGGGACAGTCTCGGCCTGATCGGCCCGGGAGAAACTCATCAGATCCTGAACTATGCGCCGTACGCGGGATGCACCATCCTGGCTCTCAGAGATAAGCAGCCGGGAATCATCAGAGATATAGTCAATCTTCAGGCTTTTTTTGAGGTTTTTGAGCTTCTCAGCTTCGTCGCCGCGGCATGATTCAATCGCCAGTTCCCCGGCAGTAATGTATTCAGTCAGGCGTTCCATGTATTTACCGAGTGTAGTCAGGTTGCTGGAAACAAATCCCATCGGATTGTTGATTTCATGGGCCACACCGGCGGCCAACTGACCGATGGAAGCCATTTTTTCCTGCTGGAAAATATGCATCTGCGCGTCTTTAAGTTCCAGATACGCCTTCTGAAGTTCCTGGCTGGCGACCCGCAACTGTGTGGTGTCGTTGAGAGAAACGACATATCCTTCTATCTGACTGCCAACTTCCAGCGGATACACGAAAATGTCATAGGTGTTCCCCGTTTTTTTATGGAATATCTCCCCGATAGTCCCATTGAAAGAAACAAAATCAAATCCCGCAACCCGCATCAGATCGCGCCAGTCCAGGCCGACAAGCTTGGTGATCTTCCTGCCGGTTGCATCAGCCAGCAATTTGTTAAAACGCCGGACGCGGTGATCTGAGTCTGTCAGGATGATAAAGTCCCGCAAGTGGTCAAGAGTTTCTTCCCATTCCCGTTTGCCGCGAGCCACTTGAGCAAAAAGTTCCTCAAGTTTTGCATGATTCATTTTCAATGATCTGTTGCTCTCCGCCAACTCCGTTTCTATTATTTTTCGTTCAGTGATATCCTCCAGCGTTTCAACGGCAGCAATGACCTCCTGTTTACTGTTTCTGACCGGTGCTGCTTCAAAGAAAATATAGCGTCGTTTACCGCCGATATTTTCGTACCACCCTTCGGCGCGGAGAGAACCGATTTTGGATTGACCGGAGGAATAGTTCGAATAGAGTTCATCAGCCCGATCAAGAGTCTGGTCAATCACCAGATCGGCAATCACCGGGCGTTCCTCATCATAAAACGGCGTCCACTGCCGGTTGGTGCCGATCATTTCTTCGGCGCTCTTCCCGGTCAATTTAGTCAGGGCGGTGTTCCAGAATATTATCTTGTGGTTGTAATCAATAACAAGCATCGGTGCTGCGGCATTCTGAATGATGTCACTGAAAAAATCTTTTTCTCGTTTGAGCAGATGTTTTGTGTCGTGTACCTCCTGCATCAGACTGTTAAAGGCATCAGACAATTGTTCAATCTCGTCACCGGTACGAAATAAAACCGGTTGCGAAAGCTCTGCATCAGATTTGGCGGCAACAACATAATCGGTCAGTTGGCGTATCGGAAGTGTCAGACGGCGTGAAACATACCAAAGTACCGCCAGGGCGAATATGATCCCGAAAACTGATATCAGGGCCGTAATAAGAACTAGCTTATTGATCGGACTGAAGGCCTCCTCATAGTTAGTGTTGGCGCCCAAAATCCAGCCGGTTTCTCCGATTTTCTTGAAAGAGCTGACCATGTGCAGTCCCTTGGAGTTGACATTCTCCAGGGAACCTTCAAAACCTTTGAGAGCCAGGTCGATACCGAGGTTTTTCCCCTCCGGGATCAAATCCATAACCCTCGATTTATCCGGATGCATCAGGATGGTGCGGTCATGAAGAATATACAAATAGGATATTTCGCCGAACCGTTTCGGGGAGAGGAAGGTAAGAAATTGATCGTTTCCGATCGTATGATAGCCGACCAGCAGGCAGGTGACCTTGTCATTGTTGTCACGGACCGGATTGACTATGGCAATCAACTGAATGCCTGGATTGTTTGTAAGGCTGAATGGCCCGTAAATAGCAGGTTTTCCGGTGCGGAGCGATTCACTTACATATTCCTCATTGTTCAAATTTTTTCCTACCAGTTCCGTAAAACCCATGTTTTCCGCTATAACCCGTCCATCAGTACCGATAACCGTAAACCCGGCATCAAAGATCATGTTAATAGTGCTGAAATTGTCAAAAATACGCTCTATTTCAGAGGGGTTAGCCAGCGCCTTGCCGGTAATTTCCGTGGCGGCAAGTGACAGTTGAAGACGGGCGAGCTGGATACGGCCATCGAGCTGTTCAGCGATTTCAGTAACCAGATCGAATTGATGTTTGAAGATATTTTTGCTGAGGACAGAGTGAAAATAGAAAAAAAACGCGGATGAAACCGAGATGAGGACTATTGAAACGGTGACAAGGGTTGTAAGGGCAATCCTGTTTTTGATACTTGTCTGCCGTTTTGCTGCAAGAGGGCGTACCATGTTCTACTCCTGACACGGTTTAGTAAACATACACGCAAAACATTCATAGCAGATTCCATTATCATTTTCTACTGGAAACCCTCTCTGCAACTCCCGGTCGCCTTGACTTCCGGACTCTCCGTGGTTAACTAGTAGACAGAGTAAATTATTGCAGCTGAAAGAGAAGAGGCATACTCATGGACTTCAACAAACTTACACAGAAATCCCAGGAAGCGTTTGCCGAAGCACAAAACAAGGCCGTGTTGTTCGGGCACGTTGAAGTAGACGGAGAGCATCTGCTCTGGGCATTACTGGACCAGGTTGATGGTCTGGTCACGCGCCTGCTGCAGCGAATGGACATCAACCCTGATATGGTCAAAAAAGAGCTGGAGTCAGAGCTGGACCGCAAGCCACGGGTCTCCGGGCCTGGCGCAGAGGCCGGAAAGATTTTTGTTTCCCAGCGTCTCTCCCGTATTCTGGTGACGGCCGAAAATGAGGCCAAACGACTTAAAGACGAATATGTTTCGGTTGAACATCTTTTTTTGGCACTGCTGACTGAAGGTGAAAAGGTCACATCCGGCCGGATTCTCGCAAACGCAGGAATCACTCCCGAACGCTTCCTGAAGACACTTACCGACGTACGAGGAAGTCAGCGGGTGCAGAGCGCTAATCCCGAGGCCACGTATGAGGCACTGGAAAAATACGGGCGTGACCTGGTCAAGATGGCCCGCAGTGACAAGCTGGATCCGGTCATCGGGCGTGATGATGAAGTACGCCGGGTTATTCGGGTACTGTCACGTAAAACCAAGAATAATCCGGTGCTGATCGGTGAGCCGGGGGTCGGCAAGACCGCAATTGTTGAGGGTCTTGCGCAGCGCATTGTGCGGGGTGATGTCCCGGAGGGGTTAAAAGACAAGAGTGTCTTCGCTCTCGATATGGGAGCGCTGGTGGCAGGCGCCAAGTATCGGGGGGAGTTCGAGGAGCGCCTGAAAGCGGTCCTGAACGAGATCAAGGAGGCCGAAGGGCGCATTATTCTCTTTATTGATGAGCTGCATACTATTGTCGGAGCCGGTAAGGCTGAAGGTTCGATGGACGCCGGCAATATGCTGAAACCGATGCTGGCACGGGGAGAGCTGCACTGCATCGGTGCCACAACCCTTGATGAATACCGCCAGCACATCGAAAAGGATGCTGCGCTGGAAAGACGTTTCCAACCGGTTATGGTTGAACAGCCGACGGTTGAGGATACCGTGTCGATCCTGCGGGGACTGCGGGAGCGCTTCGAAGTACATCACGGCGTCAGAATTCTGGACACTGCTCTGGTAGCCGCTGCCACCCTTTCCAACCGCTACATTACCGAGCGGTTTCTTCCGGACAAAGCCATAGATCTGGTCGATGAGGCGTGTGCCATGATCAGGACTGAAATCGACTCGCTGCCGTCGGAGCTGGATACCATATCGCGCCGGGTCATGCAGCTTGAGATTGAGGAGGTTGCTCTCAAAAAAGAAAAGGATAAATCCAGCATTGAACGCCTGGACACCTTGCGTAAGGATTTGGCTGACGATCGTGAAAAGGCCAACGCCATGCGGGCGCAGTATGATTCTGAAAAGATCGCTATTCAACGGGTTCAGGGTCTTCGTGAACAGATCGAGCGGACCCGGCGTGAAATCGAACAGGCTGAGAGAGCCGGCAATCTGGAACAGGCTTCCCGCCTCAAGTATTCGGAGTTACCCGGTCTTGAAACTGAACTGAAGCAGGAAGAAACAGCATTGAACATGAAACAGGGGGGACAGAAACTGCTGCGTGAAGAGGTGACAGAGGATGAAATTGCTGAAATTGTCGCACATTGGACCGGAATACCGGTACTGCGGCTTGTGGAAGGAGAACGGGAAAAACTGCTGCGCCTGGAAGATATTCTTCACCAGCGGGTGATCGGTCAGAATGAAGCGGTGCAGCTGGTTGCTGATGCGGTGCTTCGTGCCCGCTCCGGCATCAAGGATCCACGGCGACCGATCGGCTCTTTCATTTTTCTTGGTCCGACCGGTGTCGGCAAAACCGAACTGGCCCGAACCCTTGCCGAAGCGCTCTTTGATTCGGAAGAGAACCTTGTGCGGATCGATATGTCCGAATACATGGAGAAGTTTGCCGTGTCACGTCTGATTGGCGCCCCTCCCGGCTATGTCGGTTATGAAGAGGGTGGCCAACTTTCCGAAGCGGTCAGGCGCAAACCATACAGCGTACTGCTGTTTGATGAAATAGAGAAAGCTCACCCGGACGTGTTCAATATCCTGCTGCAGATTCTTGATGATGGCCGGGTTACTGACAGTCATGGCCGTACAGTGAGCTTCAAGAATACCGTTATCATCATGACCTCGAATATCGGCTCTGCGTACCTATTGGAAGGAATCACCGCAACCGGCGAAATCAGGGAGGATGCCAGAAAGAATGTCATGAACGAACTGAAAGCCGGTTTTCGCCCTGAGTTCCTTAATCGCGTCGACGACATAGTAATGTTCAAGCCGCTGCATATTGACGAGGTCATGAAGATTGCCGAACTGCTGGCTGAACAGCTCAAGCTTCGCTTGAAAGAACAGCGCATAACACTTGAAATTAGCGATGAAGCGTTAGCTTTTATTGCCAGAGCCGGGTATGATCCGGTTTACGGAGCACGGCCGTTGAAGCGCTACCTGCAGCGGGAACTGGAAACCCGCGTTGCCCGGGCGATCATCGGCGGAGATGTTGGTGAAGGGGGAACACTGAAGGTGGAACTGGAGAACGGAGCACTCTGTATTCAAACGATGAAATAAAATACGGAAGATGGTTGACTTTTGTTGAATGAATACCTATTTCTTCAAAAAATGAATCGGGGGTGGTGTCGAGTTATGCTTGCGAACTGCCCCATCGCCATTACAGCGTACCTGACACAGGGAGGGTAGAACATGTTTAGAGGTGTAGTCTTAAAAATTTGTCTTCTGGTTGCGGGTCTCATTAGTTCTCTTTCAATCCCATCGTTGTCGGCAGCCAAAACCGTCAGCCCTGATTTTGTTGCGCTCGCAAAAAAACTGAAGCCGACTGTTGTCAATATTCGCACGGCCAAGGTCATTAAACAGAAACCATTCCAGCAGCGTCCCCGCATGCAGTCGCCGTTTGATAACTTTTTCGAAGATTTTTTCGGCCAGTTCAATGGTCAGATGCCCCAACAGCGACCGCGCAGAGAGCAGAGCCTGGGAACCGGATTCATCATCAGCCCGGACGGGTATATCCTCACCAATAATCATGTAGTCAACGGCGCCGAAGAGGTACTGGTAAAATTATCAGATGGCCGTGAAATCAAGGGTGAGATCAAAGGATCGGATGAAAAACTGGATCTGGCGCTGATCAAGATTAGTGATAAGGAAGTTTTTAATTCTGCTGAACTGGGAAACAGTGATGCTCTGGAAGTGGGCGAGTGGGTCATGGCCATCGGCAACCCCTTTGGCCTGTCTCAGACGGTTACAGCAGGTATAGTCAGTGCTAAAGGACGTGTTATCGGCAACGGTCCCTATGATGATTTCATTCAGACAGATGCCTCCATAAATCCGGGCAATTCCGGCGGTCCTCTGTTCAACGCAGATGGCAAGGTGATCGGCATCAACACAGCCATTATCGCCGGAGGTCAGGGAATCGGCTTTGCTATCCCGGTGAATATGGCAAAAAGTATTATTTCGCAACTGCGCGACACTGGCAAGGTGACTCGCGGGTATCTGGGAATTCGTTTTCAGCCCTTGACCTCTGATCTTGCCAAGTCATTTGGACTTGAGTCTGATAAGGGCGCTCTGATTGCACATGTTGAAAAGGACACTCCGGCCGAAAAAGCAGGACTGAAGGCCGGTGATGTAATTCTTGAGTATGACGGCAAACCGATCATTGAAGGTAACGAACTGCCCCGGTATGTTGCGGTGACACCGATCGACAAGAAGGTTCCGGTCGTGGTTTTCAGGGATGGCAGAAAACAGGAGTTTTCCGTAGTTATTGCCAGATTGAAGGGTGAAGATTCTGCATCTGCTGCTACCGGTGGTAACGAGAGTGAAAAACTTGGAATCACCGTTCAGGAACTGACCAGTGAACTGGCCTCCCGCCTGAATATCAAGGAGAGCAAGGGCGGGTTGGTTATTACCGAAGTTAAATCAGGATCGTCCGCTGAGGAGGCCGGCACCGCACCGGGAAGTATTATAATTGAAATCAATGGGCAGCGCCCCGATTCCATAGAAAAATACAATTCAGTTGTTTCCAAAAACAAAAAAGGGGATATCGTACGCCTGCTGCTTAAACGTCCTGACGGAAGTGTATATTATGTCGCGTTAAAATCCGAATAATCCTGTTCTGCAAAGCAGGTTCACGCCCTTTAGACAGGCGCACCACAAAACAAAGGCCCCGCAATGTGCGGGGCCTTTGTTCATTTCATGGAACAATAACTCAAGGAATAAAATCAGGCCAGATCCTGAACTCCCTGATAGATAATGTCGAACAGTTCCTGGATGTGCTCTTCCGCAATGCAGGAGAAAGCGATACGCAGGTCGGTTTTGGTAGTTGAGATCGCGCCCACACCGTATTTATCGAGCAGATGAACGCGCAGTTTTTCGGCATCTACCGTTTTCAGCTTCAGGCACATGAAATAACCGGAGTTGAACGGGTAATAATCCCAGGCGGAACTGTATTTGTCGTTGTCGAGAACCTGCTTTGTTTTCAGGGCGCGTCCCTTCATGACCTGGAACTTCTCTTCCTTTTGAGTCAGGAATTGCGGCGAGCGAAGCGCCTCAATAACAAACGTCTGTGAAGGATGCGGGCAGTTGGAGATTTTCGCACGGATAATGCCCATCGCCTTCTTCTCCAGCGCCGTCATTACCGGTGCATTTTCGTATTCGTTGCCATCGGCAAAGGTAATGAATCCGGTACGGAAACCCCAAACAAACTCTTCCTTCGTGGCGCCATCCAGCTTTATCGCCAGAATGCGTGGATGGAGGTTGGCAAGTTTGCCGAACAGCGATTCCTTGAGGCTGTCCTCATAGAAAAGACCGAAGTAGGCGTCGTCGGCGATTGCTACGACATTGCAGCCCCCCTCAGCCACTTCCTTGATAGCCGCAACCAGCGCATCACCTTCGGCGATCGTCGGGGTATAACCGCTGGGGTTATTGGGGAAGTTAAGCAGTACGACCGCTTTCCCCTTTTCTTCGGCACTGTTTTTAAGGGTAGCTTTAAATGCGTCTATATCATAGCCACCGGTAACGGTAAAAGTCGGGTGCTTTTTCACAATTGCGCCGCAGCAGGTGCCGAAGGTCAGGTTATAGTTACCCCAGAGCATATCGGGCAGTATAAGGTGATCCCCCTTATCTATGAACATATCGGCAACGATAGAGAGTCCGTGGGTCAACGCGTTGGTGACGATAGGGTTGCTGAAATGCTTGCCGTTCTGGCTTGGGTTTTCCCGCAGCATTTTCTCCCGCCAGAGCGCACGCAGTTCCGGCTTCCCGGCAGGAGGAGCGTAGGGGTAGATATCCTTGGGATCAAAAGCGGAAAGTTTGTCCTGGATGCACTGCAGGAACATCGGGCCGCCGTTCTCTGTGGCGATGCCGATGGTAGCATTAAATTTATGTGCCTTATCCTTGGCTTCGGCTGACTGGGTCAGAATGCCTTTGGGAAAGAAAAGGTTTTTGCCGAGGTCGGACAGCATTTCCAAAACATGCGGACTGTGCTGGGTAAGCTGATCGTTCAGTTCCTGAGCTAATGGATTCATCAAATTCCTCCTGATTTTTTTTAACATCGTATCGTTCATGTATCAAAGATTGCAAAAAGGTATAGAACAGTACCGGTGCGTTTTTGTCAATAGAGAATTACCAGGCCCGATAATCGACAAACTGAATATACGACATGGACAATCTTCATTGACAACCATCTGATTTGCAGTATATTTCTGGCACATTTTAGTTACTGAAGCCATGCTGGAACGCTGATATTTTTTCGTTTAATAGGGAGCAGACCATGAGCAGAATCACGTATTACGGGATCCTCGTGTTGTGTTTACTACTCTCCGGATGCGCGATGAACTGGCAAGCCGGATGGAATACGGTCCGGCCGGCTTCTTCATCGGCAGATGTTCAGCCGCTTTTGAAACAGGCCTCGGAAGCCTTTGCAACGGCAGGTGATGCCGCCGCTGTTGATGCCGGATTGGCAGCCTTTGAGCGAGTGCTGGACGCTGATCCGTCACATTACCGGACACTCGTCGATGCGGCAGCTCTCCTGATTCTACGTGGCACCGCCTATACCGACAACTCGTCGCTCAAGTCGGACTACTTTTTTCGGGCAATGCGATATGCCGAACTGGCGATGTACACCAACCGGGAATTCAGGGCACGAGTAGACGCCGGGAGCGTGCCGTGGGAGGCGGTTGACACTCTGGGAGCTGCCGAAGCCGAAGCGATGATATTCTGGGTGACGGCATTGCAGTACGAGTTTAAGGAAGGAATGTCTCTGCCGTCAAAGATCGTTAATATCGCCTGGCTTCAGCGTGCGCTGGTATTCCTTGATCGAATCGAGACAGTTGCCCCGGAGTTTGGCGGCGGTGCGGTCGAACTCGGAAAAGTTATCTGCTATCTCGCGCTTCCCGGGAGCTACGGCGGCTCAAAGCAGAAGGGTGATGAGTATATGCAGAAGGCGATCATTAAAGGAGATGGCTGGCTGCTCCCACGCTGGGCCCGCGGTAAATATTATTATCCGCTTCAGGGAGATGTTGAAAATAGTCGTCTCGATCTCGCCTGGGTTGCGTCCCAACCAATAGAAAAATATAAAGATGCCTACCCCTGGCGTATCCATTTTCGCGACAATGCCCGTGAGATTCTGGGGAAGTAGTCGGAATGAGTAATGGGTATCGTAAATTTACATGGCAAAGGGTGACCGCATGAAGTATCTGTTGCTATCATTATTCCTCGTTGTAATGACGGGTTGCGCCTCAATCATTCAGCCTGATTCCCAACTGTTTGTCATCGATCAGGGCAGAATCCCTCCGCCTGACATCAACCTGTCAATTCCCGGACTGGGACCATGCATTAACAACTCAAATCTGCCACTCCGGCTGAATTCGCAGGAACCGGTTATTGTTCTGGTGCATGGCTGTGTCGGTTCGGCGGGAAATTTTCGTGCTCTGGCAGAAGTGTTCGCCTTTTCCGGTCAACAGGCAATCTGTTTCAGCTACAACGATCGCGATAGTCTGATGGTAAGCTCTGCACAACTTGCAACGTCACTTGAAACCCTGTCCGGCCACATGAATAACAGGAAAATTACTGTTATCGGCCATAGCCAGGGTGGCCTGATTGCTCGTAAAGCTCTCGTTGCTGACAATGCAAATAAACTGAAGAGTATCGATGCTGATCTGAAACTGGTGACGGTCTCATCTCCGTTTTCCGGGATTGAGGCTGCAAGCCATTGCGGCTCCACTCTGGCGAGGATATTGAGTTTAGGACTGACGATTCCTATCTGTAAAATTGCCAGTGGTGACAAATGGTTCGAGATTACCGGTGCGTCAGAATTCATTCGGCAGCCCGGGATTTTTCTTGAGCAGGTGGGTGAACATCTAAAAATCAATACGAATGAGTCAGGTTCCTGTCGACGTGCTACTGAAGAGGGAGAATGTGCTGAAAATGATTATGTATTCAGCTTGAATGAGCAAATCCATCCGCCTGTAGACGATGGGGCGGTCGTGAAGAATGTCGAAATCAAGGCAGGTCATGTGGAAATTGTCGGTGATAATCGTGTGGCTCCGCTCAAGTTTATTGCCGTCTTGCAGAAGCACGGCATTCTGAATACTAATGTGCCGGATCGATCTGCTGCTTTTGGACAGATGTTGACCCGACTTTACCGTACAGAACCGACTCCGGAATTCCGGTAACGGGATTGTTTGCACCGGTGGAAAACAGGATACTGATATGACTTTTGCCCGGATTTCAAATCTGTTACTGATTGTTATTTTCGCCTTCTGCTTCATTTTCAGCGGCTGCATCGCCACCCCGAAAGCCCCCCTTGACTCACTGACATACGCAGCGAAGAATACCGGAAGAGAGGAAAATCTCCTTGTGCTACTGCGCGGAATCGGCGACAACAACTCTATTTTTGAAGATGAAGGGATTATTGATGAGATCAGACGTCGTCGCCTGCCCTTTGACATTGTCGCTCCGGATACCCACTTCGGTTACTACAAAGCCCATACCCTTGAGGAGCGACTGAATACTGACATCATCGATCCCGCGAGAAGAGCGGGCTATAAACAAATATGGCTTGCAGGATTTTCACTGGGCGGGGTCGGCAGCCTGTTTTACCTGCGCAGCCACCCGGGCGACATTGATGGAGTCCTCCTCACAAGCCCGTTTCTCGGATGGGACGACATGATTCACGAAATCAAGGATGCCGGCGGAGTAGCGGCCTGGCAGCAGGTTACAACTGATCAAAGCGAATGGTCACGCCTCATCTGGAGCTGGATTAAACAGTATGCTGCTGCGCCGCAGAATTACCCGCCACTCTATCTCGGGTATGGCACTAACGACTGGCTGTCTGACGAAGGCCCTCCCCTTTTGGCCACCGTCCTGCCAGTTGACAGGTCATTTTCTGTCCCCGGCAATCATACTGTCAGCACCTTCAAAAAACTTTTTTACCGGCATCTGGACATGCTCCAGATGAAATTTCCCGCCACCCCGGATACTGTAAATTAAGGTGATTTCGCTCCGCCACTTCAGGCAATTAATCGTGAATCCCCACACTACTTCCGCACAAATATCTCTTTGGCCAGGTTTGAATCGATGGCAAACTCCGAGTACCCAACCCGAAAAATATAGGACGGATAAGCTTGCGTCAGAATAATGCGATTGCCCGGCAGTACTCCCATCGCCATCAGCTTCTGCATCTTCTTGTTATCATCTGTCTGGATGTAGGCGATCTCCCCCTCCTGCCCTGACTTAAACTCGGTTAGTGGCACGACTCCGAGATCACCGTCAGCACGAGCCTGATGGCAGCATTCACCCGGAGGAATCGGTTTGCCGTGTGGGCAGGTTGTCGGATGATTGAGCATGGTACAGATTTTTACATCGACCCCTTCACTCAGGAGATGCTCAAACTGGCACGCCTTGAAATCACCATCTTCACCCCGGATATTGAGAACGTCCATCATCAACCGTTCCGCCAGACGATGCCGACGTATGGTCATTCGTCCTTCATCACGTCCTTCCGGCCTGAAATAGACCATTCCCTGTCTGATCTCAATTAACGCCCGCTTCGAAAGTTCCTTAAAGGCAGGATCATCAAGGGGAATTCCGGTAATATGAGGATCCAGCGCCGATAGCTGCTTTTCTTCAACCGCGATCCACAACGCTTCAAGTATCTCTTCGGCATTATCAGACAGTTTCATGTAGGTTCTCCTTTGTTCTTGTCAGTAGCATTGAAAATGGAGCGAATTGTCTTAAAAAATTGCGGTTCAAGCGGGTTTTTATAGTTACAGCGCGGACAATGAAGCGAATGACAACCTCCGGGGCAGGCGCCGCACCCTTTTATACCATCTTCCTCGGCAAACTCATGTCCACAAAATCCGCATTTCATGCCAGAAGACCGGTCAGTAACAGAAACTGATTCAATACATAGCCGCTGCCGAACGCCAACAGGCTGACAAACAGGCCGATCCCCCCTGCCACTTTCCAGCCACGTTCTTTTTTCATAACCAGAAACTGTGCGACACAGGGAATAAAGAGCGTCAGAGTCACAGCGGCAACGGTCAACTGTCGGGCATCCAGCAACCCTTGGGTCTGCAGGTCGTACAGCCCCGCTGCGCCGTAATCACGTCGGAAAAAACCAAAAATAAATGCCACCGCAGCTTCTTTGGGAAGACCGATTGAGTCCATGACCGGGGTCATGGCGTTGACCGCAGTACCAAAAAAACCGGTTATCTTGCCGAGCCAGAGCAGCACCGATGCGATGACAAACAACGGCAGGATCTCAAGGAAGTACCACTGCATGCGGGTATAGGTTTTAGTCAGGACATTGGAGAGTTGTGGAAGCCGCATGGGGGGAAGCTCCATGTAAAACATCGGTGCTTCACCCGGCATGATTCTGGAAGCCAGGACACCAACCAGAATGAAAATCAGCAGCAGGCAGAGACTCCAGACTGCCAGAGCACCGGGCGCTTTTGCAAGCAGTGCAATGATCACCCCCAACTGCGCCGAACAGGGAATTGCCAGTGCAAGCAGAAGTGTGGCAATGATCCGCTCCCGTACCGTTTCAAGTGTACGGGTAACCATGGTTGCCATGGTATCGCAGCCGAACCCCAGCACCATCGGAATAACCGCCCGCCCGGTCAGACCAAAATGCTTGAACAGTCGGTCGACAAGCAGTGCCAGACGGGGGAAATATCCGGTATCCTCAAGAAATGAGAAAAAGATGAAGAATGTTGCCACAATCGGTAGAATAATACCGACCGCGTAGCGAAAACCGAGTGTGATGATGCCATATTCACCGACGAACAACTCCTGTATTATCTCCCAGGGGATGATATCCTTGACGACAGACACCATCCAGGGGTTGATCCTTTCGACAAAAATCTGTTTTTCCAACAGATCTACGACCGTGCCGGCACCAAATTCACCGACAAATTT
>VFJW01000102.1 GCA_009885845.1 Geobacter sp. | reverse complement strand
GAATCGCCTCGGAACGGTTCATATAACTCTTTTGTTCAATCAGTTGATCAAAATTATGCAGCAGCTTCTCATCCAGAGAAATGCCGAATCGTACCGTTTGTCCCACACTCTACCTCCTCTGTACCCATTCTCTGAGGCATCGTATCCGATTTATTTCTGAATGTCACGAGCGGCGATGGCGTACTGACACACAAAAAAACCCTGACAGCAGCACTGTTCAGGGTTCATAAGTGATATAAGCACCGGCTTAAGGTATCGGCGCCAGAGCCGGATGACGATCCAACTCCTGCCCTTTGACATGTCCCTTCACGGCCCTCATCAACGCTTTAACCTCTTCCGGCATATTCTTGCCGTCCTTCATAGCCGCCTTCATCTGCCCGGCGAGATACGAGTGGTTGATAAAAATATCCAGTACGGAGAGCATGAATTCCTGCTTCCACGGAGTAAGCTCATGCAGATGCTGGAATTTGTGCATATAGAATTTCTGCGCGGCTTTACCAAGCTCCTTTTCAAGCTCTTCCACCGTCATATTCTTCGGTTTGATGACCGGTTCTACCAGGTTATATTTGCTGTAATCCTTGGTGAATACATATGGTTCCAACTGCGGATACAGGTCTGCATAAGGCCAGGGAGCAATTGCCAAAAAGAAAGCCATGTCAGGATTGTAATGCTTGGCCAGTTCAACAGTCTGTGCGATAGACTCAGGGGTATCATCAGGAAGGCCGAGAACCAGTGACGTCTCGGAGACGATATCGGCGCCGTTGATAATGTCGATGGCCTGCTTCGATTGACAGACCTCCGTATCCTTATTGAAAAGATCAAGAGTTTCCTGTGAACCGGCCTCAACGCCGACATATATATGCTCAACGCCGGCTTTTTTGTATTTCCACATGATATCTGCATCACGCAGAATATCGTCAACACGGGTTTCCATCAGCAGCTTGACCGGAACCTGGCGCTCGATCATCAGGTCGAGTATCTTCTCCCAGCGGTCACGGTCGTACGTCGGCAATTCATCGGCAAGCATGGCAACTTCAACACCGTAGGTTTTACCCAGCATCTCGATCTCATCGACCACATTCTCAGCAGAACGGGCACGCCAGGTCTGGGCCCAGAAAAGCTGCTGCGAGCAGAAGGAACATTGCGACTTACAACCTCTGGCGGTCGAAATAATCGCCAGGCGGGCATTATTTTTAGCCCGGTATGAATAAATCGGCCACTCAACCAGGTCCCAGGCGGTCGGAAGATTATCAAGGTCATGAATATATGCGGCCTTCGGCGTAACCACAACCGCGTCATCCCGCCAAAAGGCGAGACCATTGACTGATGCAGGGTCGCCGCCGGCATTGAGACAGTCCAGCAATTCGACCAGCGTCACCTCCCCTTCGCCGCGTACAATATAGTCGAGGGTATCGTGATCGTCTTTGAGGATTTCATCATAGCAGAAGGCGGCGTGCACATTACCCAGCACCGTAACAACGGATGGGTTGATCTGTTTGGCAAGATCGCATAATTCAAGGGCTTTGATTATGGAGGCGGTAAAAGAGGTCGTGGCAACAACATCCGGCTTGAATGCCTCAATGCGCGCCTTGATTTCCGGCCATTTATGCCAGAGTGACATGGCATCGTAGTAATCAACTTCATAACCGGCTGCACGAAGAGAGCCGGCAATATACACAAAACCGACATTCAGCCAGGTTCCTGCGGATTCAACAACGCCGGAATGATAGGGAGGTGTAATCAGGGCAACACGTTTGATCGTCATATATTTCCTTCGTAATAAAAATGCAGACGCAACAGCCAATGAGATAGATATTATCTTATTGAAGCGGTTTTGTCTGCAAATTTCTTACCGAAATTAAAAGCAGATGCTGTGCCGGTCACATTTAATGAAAGACCTTGCCCCACACCCAGAAATAGCCAAACGCATAGGCAGAAAAGAGAACCACATGTTTGACGATCAGAGCTTTGCGCCGCTGCCGTTCGGCATCCTCGCCGTACCAGTTATCGACATACGTGAACGTACGTCCGGCACCGGTTGCCATGATCAGTACCGCTGCAACCACACTGGCCCAGAACATGCGTTGTTCAAGTCCATTTAACACGACTGTTGTGGCGGGTTCGTTCAGATGCGCCCCATGCAGCCAGGCGATGGACACGATGGCGGCCAGCCAGATGCCGGCCGAAAAATCGTGGATGAAGCCGTTAAAGATAATTGCGGTTTTTTTTATTTCCATAACACACTGCACTCCCGGTCGCTGGCAAAGCGGCCTGAATTCAATCAACCCCTGTTATCATCACCATTTCTGGCTTTTATCCGCTCATACAGACCGACACCATGTTTCAGAATTATTCCGGGAATAATCGCAGCCAGATGGTAGGGAAGAAACTGGCGAATGGTAACATTCCATCCGAGAAGATATTTCACTACGGCATACACTATCCAGACGATGCCGCCCAGATAGAACAGAATCGTGCCAAAACGTTTCATCAATG
>VFJW01000118.1 GCA_009885845.1 Geobacter sp. | reverse complement strand
AGCATCAGGTCGAGGATGACTATATCGGGGAGCTCGGCAGTGACCAGTTCCAAACCGTTTCGGCCGTCAAGAGCGATGAGCGTCTGCCACCCCTCCTTCCCCAGGTTGAAAGCAAGCAGTTCGGCCAGATCTTTTTCATCTTCAATAATTACGACTTTCATTATCTGGAACCTCTCCAGCCAGCATGACAGAAGAATGTTACATTTTTGTGCCATTTGGAATAAAACCATGAAAAATAATTACAGTTTAAAAGAAATGTAACTATTCAGCATAGTCTGCTACAAAATCATAACCCCACCTGTCCTTGTATGATCCAGAGGGCGTTAGGTTTGTTTTTGTTGTATGCTCCAAGTGCTTACTCCGGGACGCTGAGAGTAAGTAAGTCGGAAAGGTGAATCTGTTCCTGTCCCTAGGTTTTTAACCTGTAGGGGAGATGAGATCCCTTTCTGTATGCTTTGTTCCTCAAGGTTGGACGGTATCTTAAGCCTCCTGTTCAGGATGAGCTTGAATTAGCAAGGGAAACTGGAACAAAGCTAACTTTAACGTATCAAGGAGCTGTCCATGAAAACTGTACTTGGAATCGACCAGGCAAAGAAAAAGTTTGACGTTGCACTGTTACGAAATGGCAAATACAAATCCAAGGTCTTTGAAAACAATCCAGCCGGGTTTTCTGCATTGCTTGACTGGCTAAACAAAAACAATGTTGAGACCTTTCATGCTTGCATGGAAGCCACTGGCACCTACGGAGAAGCCCTTGCCAGGGTTCTTCATGAAGCCGGTCATTCTATAAGCGTAACCAATCCAGCCAGGATCAAGGCGTTCGGTCAATCAGAGTTGCTGCGTACCAAGAATGACAAGACTGATGCAAAACTGATTGCTCGTTTCTGTGAAAAAATGGAACCGACGCTCTGGCAGCCTTCACCCGTAGAAGTTGAATATCTGCGAGGGCTTGGACGCCGTCGTGATGCGCTTATCAGCATGCGCACACAGGAACTAAACCGTCAGGAAACTTCTAACGAAACGGTCAACTCATCTGTTCAGGCAGTGCTAGAGTGCCTCGAAAAAGAGATTGAGCAGATCAGCAAACTTATCAAAGATCACATCTCCAAGCACCCTGATCTTAAGCATAAGCATGATTTACTCAACTCTATACCGGGTGTCGGTCCAGCAACCATTGAAGCAATTCTTTCAGAGATCAATGCCTTTGAAGGCTTTGAAACTATCGAGCAAGTTGTTGCCTACATGGGGCTTTCGCCCAAAGAGCATACTTCTGGTACTTCAGTTAAAGGTAAATCCGCCATCTGTAAAATTGGCAATGCACGATTGAGAAAAGCGCTGTATATGCCCGCATTATCGGCAATCATACACAATCCAATTGTCAGGGCTCTGTACGACAGAATGAAAGCTAAATCAAAGAACGGTATGGTGATTGCCTGTGCTTGCATGAAAAAACTGGTGCATCTGATTTACGGTGTAATCAAAACCAACAAGCCATTTGATCCAGCATACACACTAAAAACTGCTTGACCCCGATAACGGTATCTCCCCTTATCAAGGGAGGGAGACAAGCCTCCCCCCTGACAAGGACCCTCACTTCAACTTCTCCAGCACCTCATCAAAGTCATAGCCATTGATAGTGTCAGCCACCGGCTGCAAGGGTATCGCGACCACCCCTGCGGAATAATTATAGCCTACTTGTCGCCCTGCAGACGCTTCATCCCTTCTACAAGCGGGTGCCAGCCGAACACGAGCGAAACCATGAATACGTCCATTTTAAGGTCATCGGGGGCGCTGTCGTTCACGGTCGACTTGTAGCCGAAGGTGAGGTTCAGGTTGTCGT
>VFJW01000047.1 GCA_009885845.1 Geobacter sp. | reverse complement strand
CCTGTCCGGTTTAATTTGTCGTTGGGAGACGACCAATGAACCGGACAAAATGGCTACAGGAGACCAAACTGATGAGATTCAAAGAAGTCTACGGCAGTTGGCAAAAAGACCGCCTGACGCAAGAAGAAGCCGCTCTGATACTCGGTGTATGTGACCGTACCTTTCGCCGCTACATTGACCGTTACGAAGAAGGCGGTCTTGAAGGTCTCGCAGACAAGCGGCTTACCCAGACATCCCACCGTCGTGCCCCGGTGGATGAAGTTATTGCACTTGTTGATCTTTACAGCAGCCTTCACAAAGGTTGGCATGCCCAGCACTTCCATGACTGGTACAGCAAACAGGGAGGTGTCCGGAGCTACACCTGGGTAAAAAACCAGCTACAAAAGGCAAAGCTGATTCCTAAGGCAAAACTAAAAGGTGTCCACCGTAAGCGACGAGAAGCTTCAGCGCTTCCCGGCATGATGATCCATCAGGACGGCAGCACCCATGAATGGATAGCTGGTCAGAAATGGGACCTCATAAGTACCATGGATGATGCCACCAACGAGCACTACTCCATGTTTTTCTGTGATGAAGAAGGCACTGCCAGCAGTTTTCAGGGAGTACAAGAAACCATCGTGAAGCGGGGTCTCTTTAGCAGCTTCTACTCTGATCGCGGCAGCCACTACTGGCATACCCCCGAAGCGGGCGGCAAGGTAGACAAAAGCAACCCGACTCAGTTTGGCAGAGCCATGGCTCATCTTGGTATTTGCACGATAGCGGCCTATTCACCGGAGGCCAGAGGCAGGTCAGAGCGTGCCTTTGAAACTCACCAAGGGCGTTTACCCAACGAGTTGGCCTTGATGGGTATAACCACCATGGAAGAGGCCAACCGGTACCTGAGAGAAAACTATATGCCGGAATTCAATCGCAAGTTTGCGCATCCTGCGAGAGAAGAGGGTTCGGCATTCATGCCTTATATCGGTCCATCGCTTGACGACATTCTCTGTGAACATTATGAAAGAACAGTACAGCACGACAACTGTGTGAAGTTTGAGAACCTGGTTCTACAAATTTCTAAGAACGAGTACCGCTGCAACTACATCAAGGCCAAGGTCAGTGTACATCGTTATCTTGATGGAACGCTTTCAGTCTTTCACGGCCCGAGAAAACTGGCAGACTACGACAGCACGGGGCAACAGATTCAGAACGAGGTCAAAAAGGCAGCGTAACAGTCCGCCGCTTGCCGATGAGAAAGCTGCTCCGGGCTACGCCCTCCGCAGCTTTCTCATCAACTTCCAAAAGCGGACAATTCATTTGCTACAAAACCGGACAAGTCTATTTGCTCTTGACAGCTGTAGTTATAAACAAAGGCTGTTTAAAGTCCGACGCATAACACCTTCAGACGGCTTCTCTCCGGTCCATATTTCAAAGGCGCGCTCTCCCTGCGCGACAAGCATACCCAAACCATTGACTGATTGTAAACCAACAGCTAAAGCTTCCTTCACCAGAGGGGTTGCAGAACAAGAATATACCATATCGTACACTTTAGCATGTTCCGGCAAATGGACAAGATTAATGTGTTCAATCCGTTCTCCGTGCATACCGAGTGATGTTGTGTTAAGCAACAGAGAGATCAATGAAAGCTGTTCTTCATTCACCAGATTCAAAGCGGTAACATCAATATGTGTTCCGGGATAACGGATATTCATATCCCGCATTATTGCACTCGCATTTTCAATGGTGCGATTGCTGATATGAATGTTTTTTGCTCCGGCGCGGCATAAGGCTGCAATCGCACCTCGCGCGGCTCCACCTGCTCCAACAACCATAACCGGCTCGGTTCCGGGCGAAAAATTCAGGTCTGTCAGAAGAGAATCAACCAATCCGTCGCCGTCGGTATTATAACCAATCAAAATATTTCCGCACAGCTTCACTGTATTAACGGCTCCTGCAATCTCGGCACTTTCATCCAGATGATCCAGAAACGGAATTATAGTCGTTTTGTGAGGAATGGTAACATTAAAGCCGCACGCTCCGAGAGCCTTCAGGCCGCTCACCGCCTGATTCAGATTTTCCGGAGAGACGGCAAAGGGGACATAGATATAATCGAGATGACCGGCTGCAAATGCAGCATTCTGCATAATCGGCGAAAGCGAGTGCTGGATTGGATCGCCGATGATACAAACAACATTGGATTTTCCCTGAACGCCTGACATATGATCAACGCCCCAAAGCATATCGCATCCGGATTTGATCAGCAGAAGCCCTCATGTCTGGTGAAATCTGTTCAGACTTTCGCAACATACTTGTCGCCTCCTGAGGTCTGTTGATTCCGGCAAGAAACTCGCCAACCTCTAAATAACTGTTAGCATATATCATGATTGCCTTTCCGGTATCCAGATCGAGAAAGGACTGTTTTTCAAAAATGCCTCGAGTAATATAATTGTCCCAAATGGATATGTCCGGCATCCCTGTCGGTTCATTGATTTTCCTTATCTGATATACAATTCCCCTCTGAACAGGTTGGTAATCTTTAAACTCAACTGAATAGCGTGTCGAAAAATCGATAAAAACCGGCCTGATTCCGAGATTTTCGGTTACCGCGATCCGCAAAGCCGATTCAGGTCCGAAAGAAGTCACATCAAATTTTCTCAGATTACTGTCTTTAAAGATGCGCGGCATTGAATCCAGATACCAGTCAAATACAAGATGGGGAGTATGAGGCAGATCAACATCTTCCCGCATCCGTTCGACACCCTGAAGATACCAGAGCGGAAACGCCCCGCTGTCACCCCATGTAAACATGATGGCATTCGGCGGTAATGATCTCAGTGAATTTGAAGCATAATCAAAGGCAATATAATTATTGTGTTGGTCATTCTCATAATAATTAACGGCACAGAGCGAAACCGGCAATGAAAACATCATGACCAGGACCAGTGCGTACACTTTACCATTATACTGTACCAAAATACGGGCTTTTCTGGTGGCATACGAGAGAACATTAAAGAGTCCCACTCCAACCAGGACAGCAGCCAGAAGGTACAACGGTGTGAAAAATTCCTCGGTAAGAAAGATCATGTCGGGCAGAGTATTAAAGTAACCCACAATAACGGCAAGAAAGACAGTTACCCCAGCCAGAAAAAAAATAACAACATCCTTTTGTCGTTTCCACAAACAGAATAACGAGAACAATACCAGTACAGCTCCGACCCAGGAAAATTCGAACGGTATACTAAACGCCTTGATTTGCGACCATAACAGCGCAATATCGCGCGAATGTTCTTCGCCAGGGTAGCCTTTGCGGAGAAAATGCCAAAGAAACTGATCCAATGTTTTGGAATCCCCCCAGTTAAGCAGTGGATTACTCAGTGCACGAAGCGGCAGATACAGGTTTACTGAAAACCCGAGCAGAGCAAAAGCCGTAGCAATAATAAATTCCTTGGCTCTTGTTACCATGCGCCAATCGGTCAGTACTATCATCAAAAACCACGCTGGTAGAAACAGTACCACAGATTGATGAAGTCCCATTGTCAAACCGGCCAGAAAGGTACACACATACACATACGCGGGCCGCTCATCTCCGCATTTAAAGTGATCACGCCACGTCAGCAACAGATAAAGAATTACTGCAGTAATAAAGGCCAGAAGAGGGTAAGGCTTGTCATGATTTGATTGCAGCCAAAGACGGGGGGTAACCGAAAAAGAAAGTGCTGCTGCTAAACCGGATGCTTTAACGGCGAAGCGGGAAAAAAGTTCGTTCTCAACTAACTTCTCATTTTTCAACAGCTTGAGCGTCAATAGATAGACAGCTAAACAAGCCAGAGATGATGAAAAAGCGGTCGCCATATTGATCCTGAATGCAATATTTCCCAGCGGAATCCAGGTAAACGGCTTGGCATACATTAAAAACAACGGATACCCCGGCGAATGAGCAGACCCTAGTGATGCTGTTGCAGTCAGAAACTCACCACTGTCAAAAAAAGTAACAGAAGGAGCCAGCGTCAGCATAAAAATTCCGAACGGTATAACAAATGAGAGGATCAAGAACAGATCTATTTTGAAATAAAACTTGTTTTGCGTGCTGTTCACGTTTACTCCTTTATTCTGGCAACGACGGTACATTTCATGTCCATGTCACTAGGAAAGCGTCTTTAACCGTTGGGCTCCATTCCAAATCAGCTTTTCTGCTGTGAACCGGCATGTCTCAGGCCTTTGAGACTTATCTTGTTCTTCCAGAGGTGGTATAAGCCTGCAATAATAACCGGGAAAAACCCGATAGCATGAAGCACAAGTGCGATACTGACAGCAGTTGTTTCAGCAATGCCGAACGCAGAAAGACCTTTGAAACAGGCATAATGATAGGTACCGATAAATCCGGGGGAAGCGGGCACCATCACGGCAAAAACAAGTAGTACAAGTATGAACATGGATGCTGCAACAGGGAGATGGATACCAAAACCCTGCAGCACAAGATCAACCGGAATAACACAAAAAATCCACACAGCCAGAGAAGACACCAGCACTGCAGTGATATGTCCCCCCTTGGAAGACATCCTGATCCCGCCAATAAATGAACCGAGTAAAGGAATAATCCGGTCAGAGATTTTTTGTGGGAGGGGCTTCAGCAGAATTGCCATCCAGGCGAGGGTTCGCATGGTCTGGTTTTTTAATAGAAACAGAAAAAAAACAACGCCCGCATACAGAACGAACGTTACTATTCCGCCAGTTCGCAATACGGCACTTGCATCAGACAGCCCCTGGGGCAATCGCAGAGTGAACAACGTGAACAACAAAATCAACAGGACTGTAAACCCGTCGAACAGCCGGTCTATTACCAGCGAAGCAAAAACAGTCGGCGTTTGAAGCCCTTCCCGCTGAGCCAGCACAAAAGCACGCACAAATTCACCAAGTCGAGCCGGAAGCAGATTATTTGCCATGTAACCTATAATTGTTGCGGGATACAACGAAGAAAGAGAAATACGCTTCTCAGGAATAAGAAGATAGTGCCAGCGAACAGCTCTTAAAAAATAACTGGTAAAAGTTGATGCGACCGCCAATAAAATGTAACGATAGTCAACAGCAGCAAGGGCTAAAATCAGTTGGTCAAAATCAATCTTTCTGAACAACAGGACCATGAAAAAAATACTGACGACGATTCCGACCCAGGACTTAATATCTATTCTAGTTCGCACTACGTTCCAATCCGCCGCTGGAGATTAAAATAATTACTAATACTGTTTTCCAGAATAATCCGTGTGTTTCTAACATCCTGGCTGATAGCGCTCTTCAGAGCAGCAGCGTCGGGAAACTTACGTTCCGGCCGCAATTTGTGTACAAAGTGAACGTCAATCCTGTAACCGTACATCTGGTTGGTGTAATCGAGCAGGAAAACTTCGATCGTTCGGGTTGTTCCACCAAAAGTCGGATTACAACCAATATTACAGGCGCCTTTAACACACGTGCCATCTACTTCGACCATAACCGCATATACACCATCTGAAGGGATCAGTTCGTTGGTTGTGGCAATATTCGCCGTTGGAAACCCGAGCGTGTGTCCAATTTCACGACCATGCACGACCATACCGGAAATCTGATAATAACGCCCGAGGATTCGTGCTGTTGAATCCATATCGCCATCTGCAACTGATGTTCTCACCAGACTGCTGCTGAAAACAACTCCCTTTTCTCCGATCGGAGGGATATCTTCAAGGGTAAAACCATTCTGAATGCCCAGTTTTTCCAGAGTTTCAAAATTTCCTTCCCTGCCTCTACCAAATGCGTAATCATGGCCGATAATAATATGCCGCATACCAAGTGGTATACAAAGAATCGTAAGAACAAAATCAGTCGCAGATAATTGTGAAAATTCTGTGGAAAATGGGACGACGACTAGATAATCTATACCCGATTCCTCAATCAATGCGCACTTTTGCTCAAAAGTTGTGATCAGAGCAGGAGCAGATTCGGGAGCCAGAATTTTTAACGGATGTGGCTCAAAGGTAACAACAACCGAAGGGAGGCCTCGGGTCATACTTACCTGCTTCAGATGAGCAAAAATCTCTGCATGGCCGCGATGGACACCATCAAAATTGCCGATAGTGACACAGGATGCACCAAGTAATTTGTCATATATGTTCATGCCCGTAACAATATGCATTATTTTCCCTATCCTATTGTCGCCAGTTCCAGCCGTTTACCCCAGCGCCGCAGCAGTTCATTATATAGAGAGGCATGATCCGGACCAGAAAGCTCGGTATCACGTTCCAGCAGGTCAAAAGCCGCTCGACGGGCTTTTTCCAGCAGTGAGCCGTCCCGTAATATATTTGCAACTCGAAAATCGGGCATACCCGCCTGACGGGTACCAAGGAAATCACCCGGCCCCCTGATTTCAAGGTCGGCTTCTGCAATCCGAAAACCGTCACCGGTTGATTCCATAACCCGCAGGCGTTTTTCTCCATCTTCAGACAGTTTACCGGTTGTCATCAGGATACAATATGACTTCTCTTTTCCTCGCCCTACCCTGCCACGCAGTTGATGCAGCTGTGACAGACCAAAGCGTTCGGCATGTTCAATAACCATCAAGGTTGCATTTGGTACATCGATGCCGACCTCTATAACGGTAGTCGAAACCAGAATATCAAATTCACGCAACGTAAAGGAAGCCATAACAGACTCCTTTTCCGCCGGGTTCAGCCTGCCATGTAGCAATCCAACCCGCAAATCGCGAAATATGGCTGTTTGTAAATGCTCAGCCATTTGGCTGGCAGCCTTTAGATCCGTTTTTTCAGATTCCTCGACTAACGGATAAATAACGAAAACCTGTCGCCCTGATCGTACCTGATCGCGGATCATATCATAGAGTTGCGTACGACGTGATTCAAAAAATATTTTAGTTTCAACCGGAATTCTACCCGGAGGCATTTCGTCGATAACAGACAGGTCAAGGTCTCCGAAAAGAGTCATAGCGAGTGTGCGCGGTATCGGAGTCGCGGTCATGACCAGTATGTCAGGATTTGTTCCCTTCTTTTTAAGAAAACCCCGCTGCAGCACACCAAAACGGTGCTGTTCATCAATCACTCCAAGACCAAGATTTCTGAATTCAACTTTCTCCTGAATGATGGCATGGGTGCCAATCACAATCCGTGCGGTACCATCGGCTATTCGCTCAAGAGCTTCTTTTTTGGCTTTGCCCTTCAGGCCGGCAGTCATCAGTGTAACCTCCAGCCCCATCTGCGCACACCAGCGGTGAATGGTGTGCCAGTGCTGTTCGGCAAGAATCTCTGTTGGAGCCATGATCGCGACCTGATAATCGTTCTCAACAGCTATTAACGCTGCCATTAAAGCCACGAGAGTTTTGCCGCTTCCCACATCGCCCTGAACCAGACGATGCATCGGATGAACTGCCATCATATCGGATTTAATTTCCGCCAATACTCTTCTTTGAGCGGTGGTAAGGTCGAATGGAAGCAGGCGGGCAAGTTCTTTGGTGTAGCGATGTGTTACCTTGAAAGAGATCCCCTTTTCCAGCAATACACCACGTTTTTTGAGGGCCATTCCCAATTCCCAGAAAAAAAACTCATCGTAAGCAAGGGCTTTATGTGCCGATGTCGCACCGAGATTCAATTCGGCGAGATCTGCTTCTGGCGGTGGCGCATGCACACAATCAAGTGCGTCTCGAAGAGAAGGTAAATCGGGGGGGTAGAACTCTACAGGCAAGATGCATTCAATGTTCGGGAGAAAACGGTCAATTGCTTCGCGCATCACCCGCCGCATTGTTTTCTGGTGTATCCCTTCTGACAGAGGATAAACAGGTACAATTCGTCCATAATTGGCCGGATCCGAGGCCAGCAGCAACTTCAGGTCTCCCCCTTCAGGCAACCACTCTACGTCTGGATGATGTACCTCACGCTGATACCCGAACTGGCTTACTTCACCGCTAAAGACACCTACTCGGCCAACATTCCAGATTCGTTTCATCCATACGGCGTTTGAATTAAACCACTTACAGGCGATTGTACCGCTTTCGTCACGGAGCAATACCTCAAAAACTCGCCGTCCGCTCCTGGTCGTAGCTACATCAGCAGTCATAACTGTTGCAGAAAAAACTGCACTTCTACCTGGGCAGAGTAAAGAAATCGGGACAAGTTGACGGCGGTCTTCATAACGCAGGGGTATCAGATAGAGAATATCCTCAACCGTTCGGATTTCCCGCTTTTCGAGGAGGACAGCCAGTTTTGGACCGATGCCTTTAATATATTGAATTCCAATTCCAAGATTTTTTCTGGAAATGGCAGCGTTAAGTGATTTGCTGTCAATAGTTGCCGGTTTTACCGTTAATGATGCAACGGGTTTAACCGGACGCAAAACTAGCTCTCCATTCACGTCTTCTACAGTGAGAAAGTCGCCCGGCACAAGGTTCTTTTTTCTTAACATATCAAGTGGAATTACTATGGAATTGTTTTCAGCAATGGTAATTCTGGACATTGACATTCCTGCATCGGAACAAAGTGGACTTCAACGGGAAACATAATATTCTTTACTACGTATTGTCTACTTAATTTCAAGCTGTTTCATTGACAATAACGTTCACAGCGGGCATATCTAGTACTGAGTAATGTCATCATGAAAGGGAATTATTATGAACTCTCACTACTCCTTTGAACAACTTCTGGATATCATGCGAAAACTGCGCGCTCCCGGCGGCTGTCCCTGGGATGCAGAACAGACTCATGAAAGCCTGACCCGCTATCTGCTTGAGGAAACCTACGAAGTAATAGAGGCTATCGATGAAAAGTCACCCCAGCATCTCAAGGAAGAGTTGGGTGATTTGCTTCTTCAGCCAATTTTTCATGCCGCTATAGCCGAGGAATCGGGTGATTTTACCATTTATGATGTCATCAGTACACTAAGCGAAAAAATGATCCGCCGCCATCCACATGTTTTTGGCGATCTTGAGATCAGAGACAGCCATGAACAGATTGAAAACTGGGAGAATATTAAACGACTGGAGAAAGGGGACGAACGACCTTCAGCACTTTCAGGAGTTCCTGATCATCTACCGGCACTTCTAAAAGCCCATAAAATAAGCGAGAAAGCATCCCGGGTTGGTTTTGACTGGGATCATGCAGATCAGGTATTCGCGAAGGTTATGGAGGAACTTCACGAATTCGAAGAGGCGTGGGGAGATGAAAATCAAGATCGAATGGAAGATGAGTTGGGTGATTTGCTGTTTGCCATTGCTAATCTAGGAAGATATTTATCTCTCAACCCGGAAGAAGCTCTTCGCAAAACTATAAACCGTTTTCAAAAGCGCTTCAGTTTTGTTGAAGATGAATTATTCCGTCAGGGTGTGCACATGCAAAACGCAACACTTGATGAGATGGATGAACTATGGGAAAAGGCTAAACACGCCGAACATGAAAGTAAAATTTAATGAGATTACGCGAAATAACTGTTTTTACAGGGTTGTTTATTTTATCCACAAAAAATGCTGATAACCTGTTGAGAACAGTGTTGACGATATTCAACAGTGATATTTAAGCTGATGTTACGTACTGAATGCCGCTTTTTTATACAATTATTTTTATCTTTAATTTCAGTTAGTTATAATCAAATTCAGCAAAAATAGGGAGTTACGTTGTCAAAATATGTGATCTGTAAAAATACTATTATTTATCAGACTGAAACCCTGTGCATAACCCCCTGATTTGAAACATATGTAGCTCCTCAACCCTTGAAGATCCTTTTACTGTATTATCTTAATTGCAAAATGAAACCTGTGAGAAAGCGTGCATCTCGACGACCGGGAATAAAATCGGGAATCGGCCGTTACCCTTTCATCAGTTTACTGCGGAACAGTGATACCGCCTCAAGCAATTCTTCAGAACGTAACAACTTCGCTATCAGAATATATACTGCGCACCCGAAAAAAATTGAACCACTTAAAACAGTTCCTTTCAAGAGCTTATGATCGGCTTGAGACCAATCGACATGCGAGCATCCATACCAGACTGCAGCGGTCATTGGAATCGCTGCGGCAGTCGATTTCAGTGCGGTCATCATAATGTTCATTCCTCCAAAAGAGCCGATCTTGCGCCTGAGAAGCCAGAGAAGCATCAGCATGTTGCAGGACGCTGAAAGAGTCGTGGCAAGAGCCAAACCACCGTGTTTGAGTGGTCCCATCAGCACAAGGCTCAAGCAGAAGTTGATGATAAAGGCTATAAAAGCGGTAATCACCGGTGTTTTTGTGTCTTTAAGTGCATAAAAAACCGGGGCCAGCACCCGGGTTAATGCAACGAAGGAGAGACCAACAGAATAGTACAGCAGAGCCGAAGCGGAGTTAACAACTGTATTATAATCGAAAGCGCCTCCCATGAAGATTAAACTGAAAATCGGCGTAGAACAGACCATCAGACCGAACATAGCTGGAATGGTTATAAAGAGCATCAAGCGCAATCCAAAAGAGAGTGTTTCTTTCATGCCGACAATATCATCGTCTGCGGCCTGCCTGCTCATTGATGGCAGAACCGCCTGCGCAACCGACACCGTAAAAATCCCCTGAGGAAACTCGAATAAGCGTTGAGCATAGTAAAGATATGAAACGCTTCCCTGCGGCAACAGGGATGCCAGAATGGCGCTGACAGCTATGTTCAGGTAGTAGACACCAACTCCGAAAACAGACGGTAGCATTAGGATGGCAATGGTGCGGACTTCAGGATTATTGAAATGGAAATCGGGCTTGGGTCGAAACCCCTTGTTCCAGAGCACCGGCACTTGCATGATTAACTGGATACTGCCGCCGATCAGAACTCCAACTGCCAGGGCAGTGATTGGAGCTTCAAAAAAGCCCCGCAGACAGAGAGCAGCAATAATCATGGAAACATTGAGAAATACGGTCGATATGGCAGGTGTAAAAAAATGCCGTAGAGTATTCAGTATCCCCATACAGAGTGCTACCAGGCTGATAAAGAATATATAAGGAAACATCAGGCGATTGAGCAGTATGGTCAGTTCGAATTTTCCCGGTTCGGTTGCGAACCCGGGAAACATAAGGCCTACAATGAATGGTGAAAAGATGACGCCGGCCAGAGTAACAGCCGCCATGACAATGGTAAGCAGGGTAAAACAGGTATTGGCAAGTTCGCGGGCTTTCTCGTCCCCCCGTTGTGAAAGGGTTGCAGAAAAAATTGGTACAAAAGCTGCCGTCAGGGCTCCCTCAGCAAAAAAACGACGCAGCATATTAGGGATCTGAAACGCTGCAAAAAACGCATCAGTAGCCAGGCCGGCTCCAAACAGGCGCGACACAACCATATCCCGAACCATGCCCATTATTCGAGATAGCATCGTGGCGCTGCCAAGAATTCCTGCTGCCCTGGCTATATTCTTTTTTTCTGACATGAAGAGAGTAGCTATCCTATGTTGGCAATGAAAAATTCACGGACTTTGCATATGTCAGCATCCATTATCTCGCACCTGGTAGGCTTCCCATATAATTCTTTGACTGATTCAGGCAATGGCACCTGTACTCCGAGTGATCGTTCCACTGTTTCGCTGAATTTTGCCGGATGAGCCGTAGCAAGACAGACTCTGGAAGAATCAGGCGATAACAGGTCAAGTGCAGCTTTGACACCAACTGCGGTGTGAGGATCAAGCAGGTAGCCGGTTTCTGCGTGAAAATCCCGGATTGTCTGAAGCGTCTCAGCCTGATTAACCGAAACAGAGCAAAAGTCCTTTCGAACCAGGGCCATTTCGTCCGGACTACATGAAATGCGGCCACGTTCCTTCAATTCAGCAAATGCTTCTTTGAGCCGGTCAGAGTCATCGGCAAACAGATGAAACAGGTAGCGCTCAAAATTGGATGCTATCTGGATATCCATGGAAGGTGACACGGTTGAAACAACTTTTCCCAGAGAATAGTCAGATTCGTTGATGAAACGGGTTAAAATATTATTTTCATTGGTTGCAAGGAGAAGTTTGTCGATCGGCAAACCCATCCTCTTTGCTACATAACCGGCAAAAATATCGCCAAAATTGCCGGTGGGCACTGAAAAATGAACCGGGACATCTGTTTCATCTGTGACCCGCAGCCAGGCGTAAAAATAATACACAACCTGTGCAAGCACCCGTGCCCAGTTTATTGAATTCACCGCCCCAAGAGAATACTTTTCTTTAAAATCAAGATCTCCAAAGAGCTCCTTTACCATATCCTGACAGTCATCAAAGGTTCCGCGCAGCGCAATATTGTGAACATTGGAATCAGTTACCGAAGTCATCTGCAGAGCCTGAACAGCAGAGGTTTTGCCAAGCGGATGAAGGATAAAGATGGCAATCCCTTTTTTGCCACGAACTCCATGTATGGCGGCACTACCGGTATCGCCGGAAGTAGCCCCGATAATATTCAGAGATTGCTTGCGTTCCGCCAGTATGAATTCGAACAGGTTACCCAGAAACTGCAGAGCAACATCTTTGAAGGCTAACGTTACACCGTGAAAAAGTTCGAGAATATAGACACCATCTTTTTTTACTATCGGGGTGACTTCAGGGTGGGAAAAGCTTTCGTAAGAACGGTTGATCAACTCTTTCAAGTCACCTGCAGAAATATCATCGACATACAGGGATATGACTTCAAAAGCCAGTTCAGGATAGGTGAGCCGGCGCCATGATTCAAGCTGATCCGCGGTGACCTCCGGATACGCTTCTGGAAGAAGCAGGCCGCCATCGGAAGCAAGTCCCATCATGACGGCATCTTTAAAAGAGATGGAGGCGATGCCGCCACGAGTGCTGATATAGCGCATAAGAAAAACCTTTCACTGATAAAATGTGCGCACGTTATAGCAGATTATGATTAAATATGAAAGGAGAGTCACCCACCCGAAACAATCGGCAGAACGCTTTCCCGCAGATCTCCGGGGGCAAGCAGAAAAAACATCCGGAACATGCAGTATTTATAAAACTCGCGGGACAGCAGTTGAAAACTGCCGCCATGACTCCACCAGGACTCTTTCAGATTAATTGAATCAACAGGGTACGGAATTATTGTTATGTCTTTGGGCAGAGAATTACGAAACAGGATGGAAGCACGCTTAAGATGATAACGAGAAGTGATCAGAAGCACAGAATGAACGCCACTATTTACTATGATATCACGGCCGAAAATTGAATTTTCAAGGGTATTACGGGATGATTTTTCGAGGATAACATTATCAGCAGAAGGATCACCAGGTTTTGGGCGATACAGGTCACTTTTTCTAACGGATGGCGCAACACCTACAAAAATCAGATATTCAGCTCGAGACTCACGAAAAAGACGTACTCCTTCTTCTACGCGTCCTTTGCCGCCTGTCAGTACAACTATTGCATCAGTTTTATGCAAGCCCTGACGATACGAAAACGTTTTATAGGTGAAATCAATAAAAAGAACCGCAATAACAACGAGTCCTGTGATACCGAGTGTGAGGAATGCTTTTATTATATTCATATCTTGTCCAATATTTTTCTTGCAACAACCGCAACAGTCTGCTATAAAAATTTTTTCAGTAATCAATGGAGGACAACAATATGTCTAGAAAATGTGAAATTTGCGGAAAAGGCCCCAGCTTTGGAAATAATGTCAGCCATGCAAATAATAAAACCCGTACGGTCTGGTATCCTAATCTCCAGAAAATCAAGGCTGTCAAAAGCAACGGCAGCATATCAACCGTGAAGGTTTGTACCCGCTGTATCCGGTCAGGATTCGTTACCAAGTCTCTTTAAACCGGATCAGAAATATCTTATAAAACAGCCGCAACCTTCGGGGGATGCGGCTTTTTTTCGTTGTTACCGGCTACAGAGCAGCGATTACTTCGATCTCAAGCAATGCACCGCGAGGCAGCGATTTTACCGCAACTGTTGACCTGGCCGGCTTATGGCCAGGAAACCGGCTTCCATATACTTCATTGACAGCAGCAAAATCAGCCATATCAATCAGATAGATAGTCGTTTTTATCACTTTATCAAAGTCAGTACCAGATGCTGTCAACACGGCAGCAATATTATTCATTACCTGCTCAGCCTGCCGGATTATATCACCAGTCACCAATTCACCACTGATCGGGTCAAGCGGGATCTGGCCGGAACAATACAACATGTTCCTGCATAATACCGCCTGTGAATATGGCCCGATTGCCGCCGGTGCTTTGTCAGTTGACAAAATTTCCAGTTTCATTGATCGAATCCTTTCATTATCGTTTGATTCTTTCCACTTTAATTACACCTTTTATTTTCATAAGTGAATTCATAACTTTATTTAAATGAATCAGGTCGGTAACATTAACCTCAAAGATATTTTCTCCGCGTTGATCAATAGTACTTTGAATCTGGGCGCTGGCAATATTAGCTTCGCAATTGGTGATCGCCAGAGTAATTGTCGCCAGAATTCCTTTTACATCATGGCACAAAACCCTGATTTTAACCGGAAGCACCGCCGTTTTAACCTTGTTCCAGGCCACATCAACGCGCCGCTCAGGATCGCTTTCCAGAGCAAACTGACAATCAGAAGTATGCACTGTTACCCCTTTACCCCGTGTGATAAAACCGGTTATTTCATCTCCGGGAACCGGATTACAGCACTTGCCAAAACGAACCAGTACATCATCCAGTCCGCTTATTTCTACCGCACTGTTTGATTTTCCCTTCAGTTTATTGATAACTGATTCAAGCCTTGATTCTTTGTGTTCTGCCCGCTCCTTCAGTTTTTCACCCGGGAGAAGCTTGCCTACAATCTGGCTGCTGGATATTTTACCATAGCCAACAGCTGCTAATAAGTCGTCATCTGCGGCATAGCCAAATTCAGCAGCAATCTTTTTGAACTCACCGGTTTTTTGAATTTTTTGAAGATTGAGTGAATATCTACGAAAATCTTTTTCACAAAAATCACGCCCAAGCACGATACTTCGCTTGCGCTCTTCAACTTTTATCCAGGCTCTGATTTTATTGCGTGCCCGTGAGCTTTTTACAATTTTAAGCCAATCTTTACTGGGCGTATGATGCGGCGAGGTGATAACTTCAACTATATCTCCATTTTTCAGTTCATACTTAAGCGGAACGAGTTTGCCGTTTACCTTGGCACCAACACAGCGATGCCCGATATCAGTGTGCACACTGTACGCAAAATCAATCGGCGTTGAACCTTTCGGATAGCCTTTCACATCTCCTTTTGGAGTAAATACGTAGACCTCTTCAGTAAACAGTTCAACTCTGACAGAATCCATGAACTCTTTTGAATCCTGCAGATCCTGCTGCCATTCAAGGAGCTGACGCAACCAGGCAAAACGCTTGACCTCTTTCTCATCATACCCTTTGCCTTCCTTGTACTTCCAGTGCGCTGCAATGCCGGCATCGGCGACACTGTGCATCTCGTGTGACCGGATCTGGACTTCCATCCGGTCACCTTGCGGCCCTATGACGGTCGTGTGCAGGGATTGATACATATTCCCCTTTGGCATGGCTATATAATCTTTGAAACGACCTGGAATCGGCTTCCATGCAGAATGGATTACTCCAAGCACCTCATAACATTCGCGGACGTCATTAACTAGGATTCGTACCGCAATCAGATCATAAATCTCTTCAAACTCTACATTACGTTTTTCCATCTTTCGATAGATGGAATAGAGGTGCTTGCTCCGGCCGGAAACTTCACCATGTATTCCGTAAAAATCAAGTTTTTCAGATATAATGGCTTCTGCTTCTTCAACAAAAGCTTCACGTTCCTGTTTTTTCTGGGATATTTTTTTAACAAGATCAAAATATATTTCCGGGTGTAAATAGCGAAACGAGAGGTCCTCCAACTCCACTTTTACCCAAGAAATACCGAGTCGATTGGCTATAGGTGCATAAATATCCATCGTTTCACGGGCAATTCTCCGCTGTTTTCCTTCATCCTGAAACTCCAGAGTGCGCATATTATGAAGACGGTCAGCAAGCTTGACCAGAATAACGCGAATATCGATGGCCATTGCCAGAAGCATTTTGCGAAAATTTTCTGCCTGACTCTCTTCCTTTGTTTTGAAATTTATCTTGCTGATTTTAGTAACACCTTCAACCAGCGTAGCAATCTCGCTGCCAAACATCTTCGTCAGATCTTCCGAAGTTGCCAGCGTGTCTTCGATCGTGTCATGCAGGAAACCAGTCACAATGCTGGGAACATCGAGCCGTAAATCAGCCAGAAGACCGGCGACTTCCATCGGATGTATTATATACGGCTCACCCGACAATCGTGTCTGCCCTTGATGAACCTTTGCACAGTACACGTATGCCTTGCGAATCAGATTATGATCTGCGGTTGGGTTATATGCCGAAATCTTATCGAGAATGTCGTTGAGTCGAATCATACGCTATTCGTCGCCTGTAAAATATAGAGTGGGAAAGTGCGGGGAGTAGATAAAAAAAGGGTGAAACTGGAATAATTCCGGTTTCACCCGATGTGGCAGGTTAGACGCGCTGTTTTTTTGAGACTTCGTAACTTATTTTGCCAGCTGCGATTTCACGAAGTGCAGTGACAACCTGGCGGTTATTCCTGGATTCAATCAACGGAGCAGCCCCTTTATAGAGCTGTTTCACCCTCTTTGACGCCAGTATTACAAGCTGGAATCTGTTCTCAACTTTTTCCAGACAATCTTCAACGGTTACTCGAGCCATATATTACCTCCATGCTGCACTTTAGATGAAAAGAGACTGTACGCTAAATCAGCTCAGATATCAAACAGTTTTCCAACTTTTTCCAGCATTCTGAAGGTTTTGCGGCGATGAGCAATTACAATGGCCGCCAATTCCCCGCATGCTACATCGAAATTATCATTAATTATGATGTAATCATACCAACGTGATTCTTTAATCTCATCTGCTGCCCTGATAATACGCCGTTCGATAACTTCCTGACTATCAGACGACCGGCTTTCAAGCCTTCGCCGCAACTCATCGATACTGGGAGGCAGAATAAAAATATACATGCCCCCATCGAACTGCTCCTTCAGCTTAAGTGCTCCCTGGCAATCTATATCCAGTACCAGATCAACACCCTTTTTCCGGGAATCCTCTAGCGTGCTCAAGGCAGTGCCGTACATATTGCCATGAACCAGAGCCCATTCGGCAAAAGCATCTTCATCCACCATGCGCGTAAAAACTTCATTGGAAACAAAGTGATAAGCTTCACCTTCAATTTCACCGGCCCTCGGCTTACGGGTAGTAAAACTCACAGATTCTCTGATGTCTGGAAATATCTTGAACAACTGACGGCACAGTGATGTTTTACCGGCACCAGACGGTGCTGAAAGTATTATAGTTAACCCTTCTCGTTTCATGATTAAGCCTCATAAGGAAATGTCACCGGATAATTTGACACCGTGCTGCCATATTATTCCACGTTTTGAATCTGTTCGCGCATTTTTTCCATTTCTGCCTTAATCTGGATGACCAGGCTCGTAATGCCCGCATCATTTGATTTTGATCCGATCGTGTTTACTTCCCGATTCATCTCCTGCATCAGGAAATCAAGCTTGCGACCTACAGGTTCGGAACTGAAGAGCGCTTCGTCAAACTGTTTGAAGTGGCTCGAAAGCCGTACCAGTTCCTCTGTTATGTCACAGCGATCAGCCAACAGCGCCACTTCCTGAGATAACCGGCTTTCGTCCATTTCAGCCCCTTCAAGCAGCTGTTCCAGACGTATCTTTAATTTCTGGCGGTATTCAATGACAACCTGAGGAGTACGCTCACCTATTAAAGCCGCCCACTCGGCAACCTGCCTCCGCCTGGCCTGAAGATCGGCCAACAGAGCTTCGCCCTCCCGGATTCGCATGCTGTCCAGCGCAGAAACTGCACCCTGCACGGCGATCAGGAGCTGGGGCTGCAGTTCAGTTTCATCAAGTACGCCAACCGCCTCTTTCATCACTCCCTTTTGTGACATAATAAAAGACGGCGGCGCATCCTGAGGCAGATTGAGCTCTTTTGCCAAACGGGAATAAGCCTCATAATATCCCCGCGCAACAGACATATCCAGGTACGGAGCGGTATTAGCGGCAGCAGTCTCATCCCATTGCACGGAAATGTCTATTTTGCCCCGTTTCAAAACCGAAGCGGCCAACCGCTTTACCTCATTTTCAAATGCATAAAAGGATCGCGGCAACCGCACGGAAATTTCACCATAGCGATGGTTGACAGAACGAATCTCGACCAGAAAATTACCATTTGGTGTATTTACTTCACCTTTGCCATACCCGGTCATACTCTTGAACACAGTTCGCTACCTCCGTAAATTATACGTTCACATACCGTAATTCCTGCTTGTTTGTCCAGCCAATTCCGGTATAGTCCGGGAATGTCGATACTTAAACTTATCACCAGCTGCTCGCAACAACGTCTGCTTGAGACACTCGCAGACAGCATCTGCTCTGTGCCGTCGTTACCCCTGGAAAATGAGAATATCGTGGTTCTCAGCAATGGCATGGCCCGCTGGATATCAATGGAGCTTGCCGGCCGTCTCGGCGTGTCTGCTGGCCTTAAGTTCAGTTTCCCCAACGATTTTATTGACCGTTGCTTCTCGTCCGTACTTCATGAATCCCATTCGTCGTTGCTTTTCACTCATACTTCGTTGACCTGGCGCATCGCCTCAATATTGCCGCTTCTCGTTAACGTGACCGGCTTTGAGCAGGTCGCTTCTTATCTGGGAGATAGTCGTGATGACCGCCGTCTGCTGCAGATTTCCCGATCACTGGCCGACTGCTACGATCAATATACTATATTCCGTCCTGATATGGTCTGCGACTGGGATACTGGTAACAGTACCGATTGGCAGGCGATGTTATGGCGCTCTATCAACCGGGATATCGGCGGCAGTCACCGTGCAGCATTACTGAAGGCGTTACAGACACACGTAATCAGCGGTTCACCTCCTGTCAGTACATTGCCACGCCGCGTCAGCCTGTTTGGCATTTCATATCTCCCTCCGTTCCATCTGGAGGCTTTGAAACTGCTGTCTACGTATTGTGATGTGACCTGCTATCTCCTTAACCCCTGCGGACTCTACTGGGGAACAATAATTTCCGAGGTGAAAAAATCCCGCTTGACGCTTCTATCAGGGCTTCCAAAAGAAGCTCAGGAGTATTTTGAAACCGGAAATCCGCTTCTTTCATCACTCGGCACACTGGGCCAGGAGTTTTTTGAAACACTTCTGGAATATGGCTTTGAAGTCGAAGAACTTGATAGTGAGCCGGAAATTTCCTTTAACAGCAGCAATTCAAAAGCACCGTCTCTATTGTCCACTATCCAAAACGATATCCTCACCCTTTTTGACCGTCCTGCAAATGGTCCAAAAAGCGTCATATCTTCAGACGACCATTCCGTACAGATTCATTCATGTCACGGAATGCTGCGCGAAATAGAAGTTCTTTACGATTCTATTTTGGCACAGTTTGATGAACTACCAGATCTGGAACCACGACAGATTGTCGTAATGATCCCGGATATCGAGGCCTACGCACCCTATATCAGTTCGGTTTTCAGTAATCGTTCAACCGGTAGACCGCTTCTTCCGTACACAATTGCCGATCGCAGTGTCCGCCGGGAAAGTTTCTTTGTTGATGCTTTCTTCAAGATTCTTGATACGGCGCACGGCCGTTTTTCGCTCCATGAAGTTATGGATCTATTGGAAATTCCGGCCGTTATGAGTCGATTTGATTTAGATGCCGAGGAACTTATTTTTATCAGATCCTGGCTTATGGACTGCAATGTGCGCTGGGGATTTGACGCCTGTCACCGTGCCGATCTCGGCTTTCCTTCCTATTCTGATTTCAGTTGGCAGACTGGCCTGGACAGGTTGTTTCTCGGCTATGCCATGTCACCTGAAGACTCTTCAACATTTTGTGACATCCTGCCCTACCCCGCCTGTTCGGGACTCCAGGCAGTGACACTGGGAAAACTTTCGGAATTCATAACAATTGTTCGGGAGAACTTTGCCCATTTGAGCGCACCTCATACCCTTACCGGCTGGGCTGATATTTTATCCGCGGGAATCACACAAATATTGCAGTCTGACGAGAACGATTCCACGGGACCGCTTGTCGTTGCCAAAGCTCTTAACACACTCCGCGAGGCATCATCACTCTACGGTTTCAAACAGAACATAACGCTCGATGCCGTGCGTGACCACCTTGCTGACTCCGTCGCCAGAAGTGGCGGAGATTACGGATTTATGGGTGGTTCGATTACGTTTTGCGCCATGCTGCCGATGCGGAGTATTCCAATGCGTGTAATCTGGCTCTCCGGAATGAATGACGGAATTTTTCCGCGTACCGCAAGACCTCCCGGATTCAGTTTGATGAACGGTGCCAGAAGACGCGGTGACCGTTCGTTGCGTGATGAAGATCGCTACCTGTTTCTTGAAGCACTTATGGCGGCGCAGGATCGCTTCTGCATCACCTATAGCGGTCAGAATAATCGCGACAACAGCAGCATACCACCATCGGTTCTGGTTGCTGAACTGATCGACTATGTCACGAGCGGATTTACCCGGGCTGATAGCGTCTCTGCGACTTCAATCCTTGTCCGGCACCCGCTTCAGGGATTCAGTCCCCGTTACTTTGACAATTCTGATCCTGAACATCTGTTCAGTTATGACCGTGAAAGCTGCCATGCCCTTGAAACCAGACGTATAGCCGGGCGCTCAAATCGTAAGTTCATCAGTGAATCACTGTCGTTTGACAGCACATCGATCTTGCAGATAAATCTACCGCAGTTACGGCGCTTTCTTGCAAACCCGGCTGCCGCTTTTCTTGAACAGCGCCTCCGGGTTACTCCATTCAGTCCGGCTGATGAACCGGATGACTCTGAGCCGTTTTCATTGGACTCACTGTCTCGATATACTCTTTCCCAGGAACTTGTCGGACAGCTGTTAAAAGGAGCAGGGTATGATGAGAGCCTGTCGGCAGCCCGTTCACGCGGAATCCTTCCTCCTCTTTCCGCCGGCAAGGCAGCCTTTGATATGGCCTGGGAAAACAGCCGTCAGTTTGCCGCAACACTTGAACCACAGCTTGGTACGTTACTGGAATCACTTTCGATTACATATGCCAGTGACAACGTGATACTTGATGCAGTTCTTGAGCAGTGCCGCAGCGGTATGCATACCCGTTGGCGCTGTGCACGTATGAAAGGCAAGGATCGGCTCTCAATCTGGCTTGACCACCTGCTACTTAATATAGCAAAGGCCGAAGGTTACCCGCTTCAGAGCATGATTATTGCGTCCGATACGGCTCTGGAACTGCCGCCGGTTGAACATGCATCAGAAATATTGACCGATCTACTTGACTTGTACAACGAAGGGATGACACGGCCATTACGGTTTTTTCCTGAAACGTCATGGAACTTTGTTAACTCGGGGCAGACAAAAGCAGAAAACGCCTGGCAGGGCAACCAGTGGCTAGGTCTTCCCGGAGAGCGTGAAAATCAGGCGGTAGCGTTCTGTTTTGGCGGTGAGGAACCTTGGGGGGATGAATTTACTGCGCTGGCTGAGCGGATATACGGGCCTATGATTGCGGTTATGAAGTGTAACAACTGAGTTCAGAGCAAATCAGTTTAAAAATCGCTCAAGCCGTCCTTATATTTCTCAACTCATTTAATAGATCCGGGTGATGGTCAAGTAATCTGAATAAATTAAGTACAGCCTGGATTGGCTTTGCCTCTCCTCGCTCATACCGTGAGTAAGCGTTGTGTCCTCCACCAGTAAACTGTTCCAGGATTTTTTGCGACATCCTCATGCAGTCGTTACCGCCTTATCCGGCTGAATAGTCAATTTCAATCCCATGCCATGAAGAATGGAGAACAGATTAGACAGAGCCGGATTGCCACGGGGAGAGAGCATACGGCACAGGCTCTCACGCTTAAGATGCGCTTTCTCAGCGACAGCGGCCATGCCGCCCTCTGCCTCTGCAATATTGCGGAGCGCCAAAAGCAAAGCGTCTTTATCTTCCTCTTCTATCACGGCATTAAGATATCCGGCCGCGTTCTCCGGGTCTTTAAGCCACTCAATATGCTCCGTATGATAATTGCCGGTTTTTCTAGCCCATTCTCCGCGCTTCATATCATGCAAAGCCTGCAATAACTCGGCATTCAAATCACGCTTACTTTCCCATTCAGCAAGTTCTTTTTCGGTTAGTTTAGCCATTTTAAAAAACCTCCTTGAGGCGTTTTAGCAGGTTGGGGTCAATGGCTTCCTGTACGTCCTCTGACAGATATTTCTTAGTGGCAAGCCGTCCTTATATTTCTCAACTCATTTAATAGATCCGGGTGATGGTCAAGTAGCCTGAATAAATTAAGTACAGCCTGGATTGGCTTTGCCTCTCCTCGCTCATACCGTGAGAAAGCGTTGTGTCCTCCGCCTGTAATCAGTGCTGCTT
>VFJW01000083.1 GCA_009885845.1 Geobacter sp. | reverse complement strand
GCCATGGGAAAAATACTTATTATAGATGATGATCCGGCATTTACCCGTTTTCTGGGTGCGTATATAGGCGATAACTTCCCGCTGCTGCAGGTAGAGATCTGTAACAATCCGGTATCGGCACTTCATTCAATCAAGGTCGGCAGCTATGATCTGATGCTGATCGACCTGGAGATGCCCGCAATGGACGGCCTCAAACTCCTCAAGTTTGCGGTGAGTACCGGAATGGATAAAAACCGGATTGTCATACTCTCCGGCAGAGAAGCAGACTTTCTACATGACATCTGTCCGATGGGCACCTGTCTGGCCGTGCTTAACAAGTTTGAGGCGCGGCAGAAAAGTGTTCTTGACATGGTTTTCAACTCGCTCAACCGGAAAGCGGCAGTGGCCTGATCCTGCATGATCGATTTGCTGAAAACAGCCGCGGTCCTGATATTAATTGTGGTGCTCCTGCGCCGCAAGGTGTCCATGTCTGCTGTTATGCCGATAGGAGCCGCCGTCCTCGGAATTATCTATCTGACTCCTCCTGCTGAACTCCTCAAGGCAACTGCAACAGCCGTGTTTTCCCCGAAATCCCTTGAAATGACCCTGACCCTGATGCTGACGATGGTGATGGAAAATATTCTTCGCACTACCGGCATGCTCAAGCGCATGGTCAGTTCCCTCTCGACAGCAATCCCTGATCGACGCTTTGTCATGGCAGCCATGCCGGCGATGATCGGCATGCTGCCATCGCCGGGCGGCGCGGTATTCTCGGCACCCATGGTCAATGAGGCAGCCGGAGATGCCGACATATCACCAGAACAGAAGGCGCTGATCAACTATTGGTACCGCCATATCTGGGAGTACGTTTCACCGCTCTACCCCGGCATAATTCTGGCTGCCGGCATCACCGGGCTTTCCACCCAGACCCTCTTTGTTGTCAATCTTCCTTTCGCGCTTTCCGTTGTTGGCTGGGGGGTGCTGTTCTGTTTTCGAGGAATCGGCAGGCAGGAGGTCGCGCCATCGTCAGCAGGACGAAAACGGGAGTTTCTAACCTTTCTCGTCATGATTTCTCCGATCATGCTGGCACTGATGCTGGTAGTACTGTTCCGGGTTAATGCCGCTCTGGCATTGGGGGGAGCGGTCGTTGCACTCTATGGCGTTCACCGCTATTCACCTGCAATGATTGTGAAAAACCTGCGTGAAAGTGTGTCGGGAAAAGCGCTTTTTCTGGTAATAGGAATCATGATCTTTCAGGAGGTGCTTCGTACTACCGGCG
>VFJW01000042.1 GCA_009885845.1 Geobacter sp. | reverse complement strand
TCGCCGGTATTGCCGGTTAAGCCGATAATCCCCTGAGACCCGGTTTCGCCGGTATTGCCGGTTAAGCCGATAATCCCCTGAGGCCCGGTTTCGCCGGTTACACCCTGTATGCCAGGGTCGCCTTTTGGGCCTTGTATGCCAATCCCTTGTATACCTTGTAAGCCTTGTTCACCCTGAATACCTGCAGAGCCTTGAGCACCCTCTATCCCTTGTATCCCTTGTATCCCTTGTATTCCTTGTATTCCTTGTATTCCTTGCGGACCAGCAGGGCCAGCAGGGCCAGCAGTACCAGCAGGGCCTTGAGCGAACAGATACTGATACTGCGCCAGCGTGGCACCTTCGGTTAAAGTGAAATTACCCGCATAATCTGTTGTCGTGCCGGTCAGCGTACGCGTATAAATCATGACTGCCGCATTCGGTCCGGTTACCGTTACCTTAGGTGTGCCGGGGGCAATAATCAGGGTGCCGCCGCTGGTAACATCATTGCCGGCATTCAGTGTCACATTACCCCTGGTCGTTGTCAGAGCCGCCATATTAATATTTATATTACGTCCGGCGATAGTTGTCAGGCTGCCGTCAGTTGTCGTAATGGCCGTAAGTGGGTGGGTGCCATCCTTGACAATGTTTATATCGCCTCCGGCGGTTGCAGTTATACTTCCGCCAGTCGTCGTAATGGCCGCATTCACGTTCACATCCCGAAAGGCGTTCAACGTCAGAGTCGTCGGGGCAGACCAGGTCACCGCTTCATTCACAAAGATGTCGCCGTTGCCGGGTGTTTCGCCATAAAGATTTGTCGCCGTATTGACGCCGGTTGCCAGCGTACTGATGATGATGCTGTTGGTTGCCAGATTGCCGCTCAGCGTGGCACCGGATATGTCGTTTCCTGACGCGCTTCCGATAGTGAAATCCTGGGGATCGATCAGCCAGGTACCTGTTGTGCCGTACGCAGATTGAGTGGTAATAATGGCGTTGTCAGCGACTTTCACGTGCGCTGCCGAGGTTTCAATGAAACCGCCATTGCCCCCCTCCGGTGCAGAAGCGTCCAGTGTGCCACCCACGTTTACCGTACCGCTCTGCATATCGCCCATCAGCCTGATCGTACCGTTGTGGTTTTGGATAGTCTGAGCCTGGATCACGCCGCTGTTGTTCACTGAGCTCTGCAGCAGGTTCCCCGCAGACTGGGCAGTCAGCAGTACCTGCCCGCCGTCGGCAACAATCAGGCCGCCGTTGTTAACCAGAGCGTTCACCGCACCCTGGCTCACCGTTACATTGAGCAGCCCGTCCCCCGCAAGGTCGAGGGTTATGGCGTTGCCGGCAGCGAGCACCACCGTGCCGAGTCTGGCCGAAATAACCCCTTCGTTGCTGACATTGGCCCCCAGCAGGGCGACATAGCCGCCGTCGCTGCTGGTGATTACCCCCTGATTAAGGATAGTGCTAGTGTTAGTGCCGGTAAATTTATAATCACCTGCCATGAAATCGCTGTCAGTGATATTCAGGGTTGAGGCGACTAACCCGCCGACATTGACCGAAGCATTCTGGCCGAAGAGGATACCGCTCGGGTTCAGCAAAAACACTTTGCCATTCGCCGTCAGAGTTCCCAGAATGTTGGAAGGATCCGAACCCAGCACCCGGTTGAGAGCTATTGAACTGCTGTTGGGCTGTATGAACCGGACAGCTTCACTCTGAGCGATGTTGAAGCTCTGCCAGTTTATCGCCGTGTTCTGCGTAGACTGGTTTATGGTCGTGCTGGCCGTACCATTACTGATACTGGCGCCACCGGCCGTAACGACGCCACCCACTGGCAGTGCATAGGCATTCACACCGAAAAATATCATCAGAATACCAGCCAGAACCTGCAGAGTTAAGCGTGCCACAGCAGCATCTGCGGTTGTACAGGACGAAGTTCTCCTGCCGGCGCTTTTGGTTATTTCAGAAACGGTTACAAAAGTGCCAGCCTTGTCATTCCAGACCAATGTATATATTTTGTTCATTTGGTCTCTCCGTTATTCATAAAGCAAATAAGGCTTCAACCTTCAACCCGCCTTTAAAAATATTTCACGACCTGAATCCAAAATCTGCCCGACCGGTCCGGAGCTGATGTCGCATCTTCACCCCCCAGCTTCAAGGCGTAATATGTCCGCAGGGTAAAATTGTTGTATTCCATCCAGGTGAGTCCTACCCCCACCCCGCTCAGAGTTCTACTGTTATCCTCAGTCGTCCAGGGATCGTGATTCACCTTGACCTTGCCGGTATCGACAAAACCTATCAACTGTGCCTGCCCGGGCAATCTCTCGACAAACCGGGGAAGTTGTAGTCTGGCTTCCAGAGTAAGGACATACCCCTCATCCGCAAAAGCTTCGCCTTCCGGATAGGCCCTGACCGCATTAATCCCTCCAAGCTCCATCTTTTCTGAAACATCCAGGTTGTTGAAGGCATATTGACCGTTAATGGATACGTACAGTGAAAATGAATCCGTAACGTTCTGCACCCGTATGGCACTGAAGCCGAGCTTGTGGTATATGCCGTCACTTTTCGCCGTTTCCGCATCCAGATCGAGCACTTCGGAAGATTTAATGTCGAGGTCGCCACTGCTCCAGGTCAGCGAAAAACTGCTCAATCCACCAGCAAGTAATTTATCACGGTAATCACCATAGAGGCTTGCCATGACTACGTTCACTTTCCTGTTGACAACAGAAGATACCGTATCCACTCTGTCTTCAAAGTCCTTGTTGTTAAAGGCAAGCCCGGCGTAGAGGTTGGTATTGCGGGTTCTGACAAGAGGATAGCTGCCATAAATGCTGGCGATATTGGCTGTACCGTTGGCAAGCAAGCTGTTAAATTCTTTGCTGAGCCGGTATTCAAGAAAACTGAAGGCAGCTCCTGCAGTTGCAGCGCCAAGCTGGAACTGGTAAGAGGCGCGAACGTAGTTCAGTCCGGAACCCGTCGTTAACCCACGCACCGAGAAAACATCCCCGTACCCGAGTGGTTCGTTGAAGTTGACCGTTGCTCCCAGGCGATACTCGCCGGTGTAACGGTTACCGGCGTTGTCAGCATCGACCTCCCCTGAAATGCGTGGTCCCGGCTTGAGGTCAACAATCAGGTCTGCTCCCGCGGGGACACTTGGCACCAATGTCGATGTGAGTGTTACAGCAGGCAGGTCGGAAAGGAGCAGAAGGCTTCGCTCGAGCGGAGCAGAGGCTATCACGTCTCCCTGGTGCAGATCGCTCAGAAGACTGTTTGCCAGATGATCCGAGAGGAATGCCTGGTTGTCCAGCGTGATCTTGTTGTAGCGCCCCTCGCTTACGGTGATCGTCACAACCCCGTCTTTAATCTCCTGCACGGCCAGATAGGCTTGAACAACAAAATATCCCTGACTATGGTAGTAACCCGCAATCTTTGCTGCCAAACCGCGCAGATCGGAGAGCGTCAGCTCGCTGACCGGAATGAATCCTGAAACTCTGACCAATTCGGCTTCAGAATAAAGCGACTGCCCCGTCACATGGAGCGACTTGACCATAATTTTGGTCTGATCTCCAGCGGGATTGGTCGGCACAGGACCTTGATCAATCCGGATGTTCGGGACTTCCTTTTGCGTAGTCGGCGTTGGCGGAATCTGCTGGATCTGACTCCCCGCAGTTGGCAGGGTAGCGGCAAAGCCGTTTTGGTATAATGCCAGCAAGGCAAGGATCAAGAATGTACCCCTTACCATCGATTTTATTTGCGGTTTTGTAGTTACGGTAGCCGGTGCAGCAATCATAATTTCCTCCTGCAAAACAAATCAATTTTCAAGACTGCGCATAGTGTGGGGAGAAACCCCAGTGATGTATCGGAGAGTTGAAGATCGATCTTGATCAGGGGAAATACGGCAAACAGCACCTGCCGGTCGATGTAGTTCAGTATGTTCACCGCTAAAAGAAGCCCGAGTGCGTAACGGCGGTAGGAATGTGAGAGTGATTTCTCGCTCACGTAACCACCTC
>VFJW01000060.1 GCA_009885845.1 Geobacter sp. | reverse complement strand
CTCAGGGGATTATCGGCTTAACCGGCAATACCGGTGAAACCGGGTCTCAGGGGATTATCGGCTTAACCGGCAATACCGGCGAAACCGGGCCTCAGGGGATTATCGGCTTAACCGGCAATACCGGCGAAACCGGGTCTCAGGGGATTATCGGCTTAACCGGCGCGGCTTCGACTATTGCTGGGCCGACCGGCCCGGCAGGAGCAGATTCGACCGTAGCGGGTCCATCCGGCGCGGCAGGAGCTGATTCTATCGTTCCTGGCCCGACAGGCGCACAAGGGGCGACAGGTCTGACAGGTGCACCGGGAACACCGGGAACACCGGGAACACCGGGAACACCGGGAACACCGGGCGTTGCCGGTCCGATTGGAGAGACAGGATTGCAAGGAACGCAAGGTCTGGCAGGTACACCGGGAACTCCAGGATCTGAAGGCCCGGTTGGTCCGATAGGAGAGTCTCCGATTGAAGTGTCTCCAGTAATACCGCCAATCAAAACGGAATCGGTTGTCGTGATGCCCAAGAAATCACTGGTCGAACCGGAACCGGTAGTCGTGCCACCACCCGAGACGCCGCCAATAAAACTCATTGTGCCGGTCGAGCCGTCACCGGTCAATCCGCCACCGGTAATTGATCCGGTCGAGCCACCTCCAGTTCAGCCGGAAGCGGTCATCGTGCCGTTTGATCCACCGGTTGAACCGGATCCGGTCGTCACGCCGGTCGAGTCGACGCCTAAACCCTCCGTGGCGCCTCATCGACCACGGAAACAAGACCGCAATTAAGAAACCGTTGGCCCTGGTTCACTGTCTGATAGGGGTGTTCCAGGGCCAGTTTCGGTTTTGCCGGAAAGTAGGAACCTTATAATGACTATAAATAATAGAATGTACCTTTGGCTGCTGGCTGCCAGTCTGATTTCCACCCCGGTGTTCGCAGTAGATGCCCCCACACAAGAGTTGTCAAACCAGAGCCGCTTATTGCCCGATTATCAAGGCGTAATTCTCGCGACCGCTGTCACAACAAAACTCGTTGCAGCACATCGTATTAAGCGGGCGAACCTTGCCCAGGAACCTGCCTCGCTTGAGACCCGACAACTTGCTGACTGGGTGGTGGATTCAGGCGACAATCGCAGCATGCCTTTCGCGATTGTTGACAAGACGGACGCCAAAGTTTTTGTATTCTACCCGGACGGCCGGCTCCGTGGCGCGGCTCCTGCACTGCTCGGCCAGGCGCGGGGTGATGACTCTGTCCCCGGCATCGGTGACCGGAAGATATCGAGCATCCGCCCCGAGGAGCGCACGACGCCCGCGGGCCGCTTCGTGGCTTCACTGGACCGCAATTTGCGAGGAGAGGATATTCTCTGGGTGGACTACGTCGCTGCCATCTCCATGCATCGAGTACATACGAACAAACCCAAGGAGCGCCGCCTGCAGCGCCTGGCCACTCCGACTCCGCTCGACAACCGTATATCCTATGGCTGTATCAATGTTCCGGTGAAGTTCTACGATAACATAGTGCGGCCGGCATTCACCGGAACAAATGGCATCGTTTATGTGTTGCCGGAAACCAGATCGGCCCGCGAAGTTTTCGGGTCGTATGATGTCGATGCACACGAATGACAGTAATCTGTCAGCCAGCCAGTATTCACGATTTTTTCCTCCGGAACGTCGGGTGGTAGGAAATTGAGCTAGTTGCCGTTCGGAAAGGGTGCTTTTTCACTCTGGCAGTGTCAATCTGCGGTCTTGCTTGTGCGGCGTACAGACGTCTCCGTGCAATTACTTGATTTTCTTGCCAGGATATATAATCCCCGCTTTCCAATCCGGAAACTGCCAGTTTCTCATCAGGAGTTTCCGGATTGAATTGAACTAGAGGGAGTCATTCAGCGAATACCCTGTGTCCCCGCCATATATGGCAGTTGTGTGCAGTGTAACAGATTTCATTGTCAATCAATCCATTGTTGCACCCGCAGTAATTCAATTTTCTCCCTAAAATCAGACTGTTATATGCACAAAATCAACCGGGTTTTTCTGGCGCGATAATTGCGATTGCCTTCAACTAACACCACGATATGAGGAGGTATCACATGAAAAAAATGCAGCGTATTACGAAACTGATGGTCTGTCTCTGTTTGATAACCGCATTCCTGGGATGCAACGCCACACAAAACAAAGAAAGTACCGGACAGTAT
>VFJW01000071.1 GCA_009885845.1 Geobacter sp. | reverse complement strand
GGCCCCGGAGATGTCAGCTTGACCGCCAGGGCAGTGATCAGCATCGGTATGGCGAGAAAGATTAGCGCCATGAATGAACAGGTGAAGTCAAATAGTCGTTTCATGAAATGACCTCAAAACCAATAACGTAGTAACCACCCGTTTGGGCAGATCCTTTAAGAACTTATCTCCTGTCATTCTCTTTGAGCTCCATATGTGCCGTTTCTGTAAGAAGCCATTGGCCTGATTTAGGTGTTCCTTCACGAACTAACAAGCCCTTGGTTTTAAGTCGATTCAAATACTCTTTCACGGTGTCTCTCCGCATATCCAGTTTTTTTGCAATGGCAGAGGCAGTTGTCCTAAGTGCTGCATTCATCAGCCTCAGCAGTTTCATCTCAAGCTCTGTTAGATGAGACTCCATCACGACTCCAATTGGGGGGGTGATCGGGGGGGTAAGACGCAGCTCCGCCTTGAAAAAATTCCCCATTTCTTCTACCGCAATGGAAATCTCGGGATAGCTTTTCAAATATTCCCTGATTCTGACATAGCCTGTGCCGTAACGCTCAATGTCTCCGGTCAGATAAAACATCTCCGCCAGCAGGCGGTTACAGTCCTAAATTCAAGATCCGGCATTCAAAATTCATAATTGCCTGCAAACTTCACGCAATTCAAAATCCATAATTCAAAATCCAAAATTGCCTACCTCAAACTCGTTTGAGCGCAGTTTTGTAAACTTCATCGTTGCGGCGTGGTCCGACTGCGATAATCAGAACCTCAATAACTTCTGCGTGAACGCAATACACAATACGGACATCACCAGTGCGGACACGGCGGCAACCAGCAAGTTCTCCGGAAAGCGGCTTGCCTGTTTTTTCCGGCTCCCCGTCGCGAATGCGGGTTTCAATGACTTTAAGTACCGCGCGGGCTTGATATCTGCCTAATTCCTCCAGATCTTCGGCAACTTCATGGTGATAAATAACCCGCCAAGTCACGACTCTAACTCATCGGCAAATCGTCTCAACATCTCATCATGGCTGATCGCCTTTGAACTGTCGAAACTGCGCAACCGATCCCGCGCAGTTAGTTGAATATGCAGATCATCCAGTTCATCCATCATTGTTTCGTACACGCTGACTGGCATCATCACAGCCGCTGGCGCATTATTCCGCATCACAACATATTTATCCTGTTTGCCGCTGGAGAGCCGGTCAAAAATAGTCTTGGCAGATCGAGAAACCTCCGTTACAGAAACAGCTTGGCTGGAACGTTCAAGAAGTGCGTTCATAGTAAACTCCTTACCATCATTTAATTACATGTTTATTGCATGATTATTATCTGATTAGTCAAGAGGAATAATTCTGAATCGGTATTTATCTCTGCAGAATTGTTTTGTCTTACGTTGATGCCTTCAGACTCTTCCAAACCATAATTCAAAATCCAAAATCAAAATTTATTTCTGAACCATTCCGCCGTTTCCTTTAATCCTTTCTTCATCGTAAAAGGGGGTTTCCACCCAAGCTCAAGCTGCTTTTGCAAATTCAGCTATTACTGAACGCCCCAAACAGAAAAGGGCGCGTTCTATGCCAGGAGTCTTTGAAGGGTGACGCGGGTCCAGCATCCGGCGGACTTCTTTTTCGTCAACGCCAAGGCGACGAGCAAGTTCGCTCTTGCTGATATTATCCTCACGCATTGCTTGATACAGAGCTGCTTTCAGTGACGTAGAAAGCGGGACAGTCGCCATCTGTTCACTCTGTTTTTTACCGGATGGAATCGGTATATCCACGCCACGTTTCATACGGGACGCGATTGCTTCTTCAATGGCGTCAGACGCTTCAAGAACAGCTTGAGTTGCTGTTTCTCCCTGGGTTATGGCTTCCGGAAAGTCGCGGCAGGTTACAGTAAATCCGCCGTCTATAGTGTCGGGTGTGAGCTGAACTGGGTAGACCATGCGTACCATGTTATGCCTCCATGATCGGTATTATGTCCCCGGAATATCCGACATAGATCAGGCTGCGTTTGTTTGTTATGGAAGAGAGGGGAGTGGGGGATGCCGCGACTGATATTTTTCATCATGTTGAGAATATTATTTCAAAATATAGCGGCGTTCCGAGCTGCGTTTAATTTCGTGGTACATTGTATCAGGAGCAAGGTCGAGTCCATTTGGCCATGTAACTACACCGTTATCTACTCTGGCTTCCCGAATCTCGTCATCGTCCAGTAGAACCTTGAACACTCCTGAACAAAATGACTTATCAATTACGATAAGACCACTCAAACCGTCAGCAAACCTAACCGTAAGTTCACGCGGATTTTCAGTTTTTACTTCAGTCACATCCCAGTACATTTTTACCTCCAGGGCGTTACTTCAGGGGAGCAATTTCTTTTGGATGCTGTTTTGTTTTGCAAAGATCCCAATCTTCCAGCAGTTCAGCTTGGTGCAACTCGGCCCAGTCCATTACTAATTGAGATGCTCTTCGTG
>VFJW01000061.1 GCA_009885845.1 Geobacter sp. | reverse complement strand
GAGAAAACTAAAACGACAGCAAGCTTATTCTGAAATCAGGCATTCAGGAGAAGCTGACTTACCATTAGATCAAGCGGCCTGAAAGTCCAATTCCGACTGAGGCGTTACAACCAGAGTATGAAGCTCTTGTTGAACAGTCACCAATTCTTATATGGAGAGCTAATACAGAAGCACTCTGCGATTATTTTAACAACCGCTGGCTCTCCTTTAGAGGACGTACAATGGAGCAGGAATATGGCAATGGATGGGCTGAGGGGGTACATCCAGATGATTTTGATCGTTGCCTCAAAATATATTTAGACAACTTCAACGCTAGAAATACCTTTGAGATGGAGTATCGTCTGCAGAGACATGATGGTGTTTATTGTTGGATATTTGATAGAGGCGTACCCTTTTATGAAAGTGATGGCAAATTTTCAGGATTCATTGGGAGCTGTATAGACGTAACTGATCGTGTTAATGCACAAGAGGAACTACGTAAAGTTTTGGGAAAAAAAATAAATACGCTTGAAGGTATTCTTCCAATTTGCGGTTATTGCAAAAAGATACGTGACGACAAAGAGAGTTGGCAACAACTTGAAACGTATATATCCGATCATTCAGAAGCACTTTTCAGTCATGGTATCTGTCCAGAATGCTTCGACAAGCATTTCCCTATAAGTAGCAAACCTAAATTAACTTGATCTGCTTCGATGCAATACATGACACCAGGCGGCGAGGAGAGTATCTGCAACAATATCTTTTCCTAATCGTCTAATTCATTTGGTCTCAATAACCGATGCCCTTCAAATACGGTAAGTATTTCAATGCGGTCACAATTCAATCGGTATATGATTCGGTATCCTCGGTAAATCAGCTCTCGAATGTCAGGATTACCTATTTCTGGCACACTCCTTCCGCTTCTCGGGTTTTCAGCCAAAATGGCCTCTGCATGATCAATGAGGGCATCAACAAACCGGATAGCTCGTTCCACGCTGTCACGTGCAATGAACTCCTCTATATCAACCAGATTTTCGCCAGCTTCCCGTGACCATGTTACGCTCATGGATTACCTGTACTTCTTCGTGCTTGTAGAGATTTTCGCAATTCGTCCGTCGTTTGGGTTCGCCCATTTTCTGCGTCCGCAATTCCCCTCTCAACAGAATCCAGAAATGATTTCCGGTATACCAGCTCATCATAATCTGCAGCGGACAACAGCACTCCTGCAGGTTTGCTGTTTTGGGTAATTATAAGTGGATGTCTTGATGTTTGAAGAATCTTGAACCACCTGGAAATATTAGTTTTAAATTCTGCAATTGGGACAATGTCATTACTGATTGAAATAGCTCTCATTGTTCTTGCTCCTTATATAAACCATTTTTATAGTCAAAATATAGACCAATAAAACAATCAAAGCAAGAGCTCAGTTCTTATGAATTCTTTATTGCCGTTGGTTGAATACGCCATACCGTTGCAGACACACTGAAGCAAGCAGGTATTCAGGTTTTGACATATCCGGATTCTCATTTTTTTCATCAACGCATAAAGCATCTAGAACCCGTCACAGGTTACTGTCTTCTCGGAAACAAAATAATATCTGTATAAAAATCTCGGAAGTCTTATGGAGTTAAAGGTGCAGACTCCCTCTGATTCTTAATAAATTTCTCATTACACGGGCGCACAACCATAAAACAATAACGAAGTATCTCGTCTTGTTTCAAAATCTGCGCGCTATCAATTAAATCATTTAATTATTTAGTTTTTTTATTAATAATAACAGCATATTACAATATTTATACTATTTTCAACTATTGTTTTAAGGCACTGCAGTATTTTCCTTGACATCTAAATAAGTATAGTGGTACTTCTTTGCGTAAATAAAGTTTACAGCATCCCGAAAGCGATAGTTTTCTACATAAAATTCTGGCCAACAGATCAATAAATGTTGTATGGTGCGGAAAAATCTGCTGGAGGTCAAACAATGAGAAAAAAAGGAGAAGGCGTTATGAAATTTGCACAGATTCTAGCGACGGTTATGTTCATGGTTGTTGTGTTCGTTTCACCGGTGTTGGCTGCAAAGGATACGGTCAAGATCGGTGCGCTGCTTGCGGTGACCGGCCCTGCCTCTTTTCTCGGAGCGCCTGAAGCCAGGTCACTTGAGATGCTGGTAGAAGGCATCAACAAGAAGGGCGGCCTCAAGGGAAAACAGATTGAGCTCATCATCAAGGACACCGGCGCCAGCACCGAAAAAGCTGTTTCATTTGCGAAACAGTTGATTGAGGAAGAGAAAGTACTCGCAATCATCGGACCTTCCACAAGCGGCGAAACAATGGGAATCAAAAAAATTGCTGAAGAAGGCAAGACGATTCTGCTCTCCTGTGCTGCTGCTGAAGCAATTGTTAATCCGGTCGGAAAGTATGTATTCAAGACTCCCCAGAAAGACAGTGATGCCGTCATCAAAATCCTGGAACAGATCAAAAAAATGAAGCTCTCTAAAATAGGCATTCTTTCCAGTAATTCGGGATTCGGCAATGCCGGCAAAGGACAGATCGAGAAGCTTGCAGCCGAACGCGGCATCACGATTGTAAGTAACGAAGTTTACGACAAGGCAGCAAGTGACCTGACCGGAGAGGTTACCAAAGTGAAGGCCTCTGGCGCAGAAACGATCATCAACTGGTCGATTGAGCCTGCTCAGGCGATCGTCATCAAGAATGCCCGCCAGATCGGTTTCACCGGCCCGATATTCCAGAGTCACGGCTTTGGAAATATCAAGTATGTTGAGGCTGCCGGTGCCGCAGCTGAAGGCGTTATGTTTCCTGCCGGCCGGTTGCTGGTTGTCGATACACTCCCCAAGAATCATCCACAGAAAACCGTGCTTGCTAATTACAAAAAAGATTATGAGACAAAGTTCAAACCTGATGCAGCCAGTACATTCGGCGGCCATGCCTTTGATGCCATGCTGATCCTTCAGAAGGGTATCGAGAAGGCCAACAGTCTGGACAAAGAAGCGGTGAGAACAGCTATTGAAGGATTGCAGGGAATCGTCGGTACCGCCGGGATTTTCAACTTCTCTGCCACTGATCACAATGGTCTTACCATAGATGCGTTCGAAATGCTGACCGTAAAAAATGGTAAATTCGTCGCGCTTGACCAGCCAGAAGCGAAAAAAGCCGCACCAAAAAAGAAATAAGCTCATACCTTACAAATAGCCGGTGTTAAAGCGGCATTTCACCCTAAACACGGGGCTTTGGCCCCGTGTTTTTTTCAGAACTCCCACAAGGCGGCATGATTATGGAACTGTTACTTCAATATATTGTAGCCGGCATCACTTATGGCACCATTTATGCCATCGTGGCGATTGGCTTCAATATTATTTACAACACGACAGGGATCATCAATTTTGCCCAGGGCGAATTTGTCATGCTGGGAGGGATGACGGCGTTTACTCTCAAGGAATATATGCCGCTTCCCGTTGCAATCATATGTGCCGTCGTCATTACCATGATCATCGGCGCACTGATTGAAATCGTCTTCATCAGGTGGCTCCATAAGCCATCGGTTCTGCGCATGATAATCATCACTATCGGCCTGTCGATACTTATCCGTGAAACTGCTCTTCACATCTGGGGGGAAGGAGTAACCGCCCTCCCCTATTTCACCGGCACTTCGGTGACTTCTGTCAATCTTGGCGGCGTTTTCATCTCTCCACAGGTATTCTGGGCCGTTGGAATCAGTTCTATCGTGGTCATACTTCTGGGTATTTTCTTTAATTTTACCCTCCTCGGGAAACAGATGCGCGCCTGCTCGGCCAACCGCGAAGCCGCCCGGCTCTGCGGAATCAGCACACAGAATATGGTGACGTTTTCGTTCATGCTCAGTGCCGCCATCGGAGCGCTGGGGGGCTGTATTGTCTCCCCGATCACGTATATTTCGTATGACAGCGGCTCACAGCTTGCCATCAAGGGATTCACCGTGGCAATACTCGGGGGACTTGGCAACAGTACCGCTGCTGTTGCTGCCGCAATGATTCTTGGAATTCTGGAATCATTCAGTATCTGGGCACTCCCTGCTGCCTATAAGGACGTCGTATCGATTGCAATCATGCTCATCATCCTTTTTGTGAAACCGAGTGGTCTCTTCGGCAACGCCGCTGCGGCTCGCCTCAAGGAGTATTAATGTCCACCAAATTCATGCAGATTTCCGGGTTTGCGGCGGCGATTGTCGCCATCCAGATTTTCACCCAGATAACTGACAGCTCGTTTCATCTCACCCAACTCACCATGACCGCCTATTATTCGCTTCTGGTGATCGGTCTCTGCATGCTTATCGGCTATGCAGGACAGATCTCGCTTGGGCATGCCGGTTTCTTTGCCATCGGCGGCTATATATCCGCCTTTCTCACCACACATAATCTTACCTCCATAAAGGGGAAACCGCTTATAGCACTTCTCTCGAAGTTCGGTCTTCTTGTCGAGGGGAAAGATTTGTACGGGGGAGGTCTGCTCGCCTTTCAACCCTGGGTTGCCTGCATTATAGCCGTGTGTACTGTCCTGATTGTTGCGTATATCATCGGCGGTCCGGTTCTGAAACTGAAGGGGCACTATCTGGCAATGGCGACACTCGGCTTCGGGATCATCGTCTACCGTATTGTTCTCGGCACAGCGGGTCTTGGCGCAGCCGACGGCATTTCCGGAGTTCCCGGCTTTACGATTCTGCCCGGCGTCACCATCGGCGGCAGCGGCTCGGGAAAGATTATGAATTACTACGTCGCCTGGGGAATCCTCATCGTGGGAATAACGTTGCTGCTGAACCTGATCAGTTCGCGGGTCGGCCGTGCCCTGTCTGCAATACACGGCGCTGAAGATGCTGCAGAAGCCATGGGAATACCCACCGCTAACTACAAACTGAAAGTTTTTGTACTGAGCGCCGGATTTGCTGCCGTAGCGGGAGTTTTTCTCACTCACTATAACGGCAGTATCGGACCGTCTGAAGCATCTGTCATGAAATCAGTGCGGTACGTGGCAATTGTCGCAATCGGTGGAATGACAAGTCTCTGGGGCGCTGTTTTCATGAGTCTGATTCTTAACTACTTTTCCCTGCGAGGATCATTCGGCACATACGACGATGCCGTTTTCGGCGTCATCCTGATTCTGATCATGCTTTTCGCGCCTGATGGTCTTATCAGAACGCAGGTACTGGGCGACCTGAAATCTTTTTTCAAACGCTCAGACAGCAAGGAAGCAACGTTATGACCACACTCCTTACAGTTGAGAAACTTTCGAAGCGTTTCGGCGGTCTTCAGGCGGTGAATGAAGTCTCGTTTTCCGTTACAGCCGGTTCGATCAAGGCTCTCATCGGCCCGAACGGGGCTGGCAAGACGACGTTATTCAACCTGATTTCAGGTGTGATCACTCCGGACTCGGGTGTTATAAACTTTTGCGGTGACCAGGTTCAGGGTTTTCGTCCCCATCAGGTTGCAACCAAAGGAATGGCCCGCACCTTTCAGCATATCCGCCTGTTCCCGAAAATGTCGGTTCTTGAAAATATCATGGTCGGCCGGCATATCCACAGCAGAGCAGGGTTCGTTGCAGGCATGCTGAGCATCCCGTACACCTGGAGTGAAGAGAAACATATCAGGGAGAAAGTCCACGAAATTATGGCCTTCCTTGATTTGGAAAGCCTGGCTGACGTTGAAGCAACTTCCCTTTCATACGGCCAGCAAAGGAACGTCGAACTCGGGCGTGCTCTGGCCTGTGAACCAAAACTCCTCCTGTTGGATGAACCGGCTGCAGGCTTGAACATGAGTGAGACGACCGAACTGGGAGCATTGATTTCCCGGATCAGAGACACCGGCATAACGGTTCTGATAGTGGAACATGATATGGGACTCGTCATGGATATATCGGATGAAATTCTGGTCCTCAGCTACGGCAAAAAAATTGCTGATGACAAACCACTTGCTGTGCAGTCAAACAGTGAAGTTATTAATGTCTACCTGGGAGAGGACGAGGACGATGCTTAAGATAGACAACCTCGTATCGGGATACGATAATCTCAAGGTCATCCAGAATGTTTCGATCAAGGTCAATCCTGGCGAGATCGTTTCGATAATCGGTGCAAACGGTGCCGGCAAGACCACACTCTTGAAGACCATCACCGGCATTTTAAAGCCTGTTTCCGGAAGCATATTCTTTGATGGTCAGGATATATCCAGCACAAAAACCGAGAAGATTGTGCACCTCGGCTGCTCGCTGGTGCCTGAAGGGAGACAGGTTTTTGCTCCGATGACCGTGAGGGAGAACCTCATTCTCGGTGGCTATGTTCAGTACAAAAGAAAACTGGGCAGCGATGTCCTGCCGTACCTCGATCGTATTTATAAGCTTTTTCCGCGGCTACTGGAGCGGGAAACACAGTTTGCAGGGTCACTGTCTGGTGGAGAACAGCAGATGCTCGCCATCGGCCGGGCTATGATGGCGCGCCCCAAACTGGTGATGATGGATGAACCTTCAATGGGACTTGCACCGCTGGTTATCAAGGAGATCTTTTCAATAGTTCGCATGCTCCGCGACGAAGGCGCAACTATCCTGCTGGTGGAACAGAATGCCAAGGCGGCTCTCCGGCTGGCTGACCGGGGCTATGTGCTTGAAACCGGAAAAGTTATACTGGAAGGGTCGTCAAAAGAGTTGCTGGAAAATGATGACGTTAAATGTGCCTATCTGGGGAAAACTAAAAAAGATACGTAGAGATTGCTACCCTCTCTTATTCCGATTTCAAATCAAAGATGCAGTCAAGGCGGCGAGGATTGAGGCGACGAGGCCCTCACCCGGCCTTTGGCCACCCTCTCCCGGAGGGAGAGGGGAACAGTATCCTTTCTCCCTCCGGGAGAGAGATAGAGAGAGGGGTACGTTGGGGAGCTATCGACGAAGACAACAACGTAATCGTTTGATTGCGACATGGTATCACCCACCCCCGAGTAGCGGGAAAACCGCAAGCTCATCACCGCTTTTTATGGCATAATCCTTTTCATTCGACAGAATCATTTCACCATTCACCGAGACAACCAGAGATGTGTCCTGAAGAACATGTGCGGCATTGCGGAGACGCCTGTTCAATGCGTCCCTGATCTCTTTCACGTTGCAAACCGGCTGATCAATGATCACCGCGCCTTCCGGAATCTCAACAAGCGCATGCGGAAGCTCTACTCTGACCGCAAAACCGGTGATGACTTCCGCCAGATCTTTATGCCAGGCAACTGCCGGAACTCCGGCGCTGTTAAGCCCGGCTATGGAGTAAAATCGCGCTTTGAGGGCTTTGAATTGAGCCCGGTCAATTTTTTCTCCCTTGAATGGACCGGCGGTAATCTTCTCTTCAAACCATCGCTCCGGCAGGGTGTCATCCTCTGAAGTCAAGCCGAGACGCCCATTGATGAGGCGCTCTATTCCGTTGATGTTACTGCCGATATCATCCATCTGTTCCGGAGTGAATTTTTCTCCGGTCAATTCGTGCAACTGACTGGCAAAATCTTCATAACCGGCTGTAGAGGCTGAGTTGAATAGCCTGGTCGAAAAGCGGCACATGCCAACGGCATCCCCGACAGCGTATATATTTTCACACGCCCGGACGGCATATTCCTTGCCATCATAGCTGTTGGGAGCCGGTGCGACAACGCCGCCGTACAGTTCGGCCTTAAGCTGCGGGTTATCATTGATTCTGGCATTGATCTCCAGTGTCGGCCGGTTGCGGAGATGATCCATGCCCCGGGTCGCGACAGCAAGGCCAAGGGCAAAACCCTTGAGGATCCGGGAATCGTGAGGATCGGACTGGAACAGCCCTTTGACAGCCATCCGGTATTTCAGTGCCTCCTCCGGATATTTTCCCCTCTCCACGGCACGGCCCGAGTCAGCTATAACATCACCAAAACCCTCCCTGCGGGCGGTCATAAACAGCAGCTTTTCTATGTTCTGATAGTTACCCCAGCTGAGATCAAGTCCTCCGGTCTCTTCATTGGTAATTATCCCGCGTTGATACAGTTCCATGGCCCAGGAAATGGCGCTCCCTGTACTGGCGGAATCAAGCCCGAGATCGTTAAGGATGTTATTCAGCCGCAATACCTGTTCAGGCTCGCTGATACCGATCATGGGGCCCATCTTCTGCAGGGTGACGTACTCAGGACCATCCCCCTTGTCATACCGGTCGTACATACCGTCACCGGCAATTCCTTTGTAGGTTTTCTCCTTCTGATGCCCGATATCAGCCTGACCACGATCGTAGCTGGCATTCCCGCTCAACCCCTTTAGTGCATCGGCACCCCAGCCGCCTTTCCCTTCCGGAGTCAGGTCATTGAGTGGCCGACAGCGGACAGGGCATTTGAGACAGCCGTCCATTCCGGGACGATAGACATCAAAATTGTCGGCATCGAGAGAATCACTCCAACTCGTTTCCTGATTATTTTTCGCCCCCATCGCACAGAGTATTCGGCTCGGTTTATAGAGAAACGGTGTCCCGACCGTTTTAAGTGCATTTTTTATGACGCTGGTTGAAAGGATTTTTTGGGCGATATCCCTGTTGTTTTCCTTGAATTTTACTGACGGAACCGGGACTTCAGGCGGGCCGAGAACCATGACCGCCTTAAGCCTGAGTGAACCCATTTTAGCTCCGGCACCGCCCCGCGCATAGATTGCCTTGACCCCTCCCATGATGCCTGAGCAGAGAGCCAGATTTTCTCCGGCACTGGTAATGCGGGCCATGGCCATATTCTTGCGTTCACTGCAGGAGAAATCATTTTCGACCGCGTGAGTCAGGTCGCCGTTGTCCATTCCGCGGTATACCGTCGCATCATGAAAAGTCACCTCCTGATGTGAAATCCGGAGCAGAGTCAACCGGGGGGACCGGCCGTAGAGCACAACATGATCGTACCCATGCTGTTTAAGGTAGGTGGGAAAGCCATCTCCGCAGCTGCAGTCGAGAATGGCGTGACTATCCGGAGAGATGCCGCTGACATTGCCGCGTGTTGCGGTGGGAACCATTCCAGTGAGAGCGCCGCTGCCGAAGATCAGAGGAATTTCGGGATCAAGCGGTTCCAGGCCATCAATCAGGAGGTTGTACAGGAGGTACATATTGGCGCCGCGGCCGGTGAGAAACGTGTGGAGCACATTGATCGGAAGATAGCGCGAAAAATGTTCCTGCCGTTCCAGATCGACAAACAGGACCGCTCCCTGAGTCGGATAGCGCGGAGAGTCATACATGCGCAGCAACAGCTGCTCAACTTTTTTCCTGATTCCCATGCGCTCCCTTTCCGTTATCCGCAGTTGTTCTCTGTTACAAGACCTACCGTGGTTCAAGTGCCTTGACAAGACCGCGAATCATGCTGTTATAGGGGGTCGGCACACCGGCCTGCAGACCGTATTCTACCACCTTGCCGTTGATGTAATCGATTTCCGTCCGCCTCCCCGCCTCGATGTCCTGAAGCATGGATGGCTTGTGGTTGCCGGCACTTTTTATATAATTGATGCAGTATGGGTAGAAATCGTAACCAAGCGCAACTTCATTGGCCCGGGCCACTGCAACCCCTTCCTTGATAAGGGCGTCAACCAGATTGAAGAGGATCGGATCGAGAATGAGCTCCACCATCGTCCGCCCCGTTACCGCGCAGAGCGGATTCATACTGGCATTCATAAGGGTCTTGCGCCACACCATATTGGTGATCTGTTCGGTATGATGAGTATCCAGTCCGCATTCGGTTAATACGTTACAGATACCGATTGCGGCATCCCGTGATTGCGGATCAAGCTCCTGGAGATAGTGGGGACGATGGTGAAAAGCTATCCGGAAGTGGCACGGGCCGAGTGGGACACAGCCAAAATTAACCACCGCACGCATAACCGATTTTATTCCCAGGTGCTGTGCAAGCACAAGCTCAGTATCTATGCCGTTCTGCCAGCTGACAACATACCGCCCCTCGGCAACAAATCCTTCAAGCGTGGATGCAATCAACGGCAGCGCAGTCGCCTTAACCGTAAGAATGATTACATCTGGTGGGTCGGCCAGCAGGTCGTCAACGTGGGTAGTTATTCTGGCAACCTTAGCCTGCAGGGTATCGGTGCCCTCAATGACTATTCCCGGATCAAGTGCCGGTTCAATAAGCGCAGGAATAACATCACAAAGAGTGACTTCATATCCACCCTTCGAAAGAAAAGCCGCCACGATACCGCCGACCGGACCGGCTCCGATCACCGCGAATTTTTTTGGCTTATAACTACTTTCATACTTCATTTCAGACTCCTTCATGAGCCGGACTATCTGACCGTATCAACAATCCCGAAATCTCTGGCATCCAGAAGTTTGATGTTGTGCGCAAGCAATATCTCAATAGCTCGATCGTTGTCACTGAAACGAAAAACCATTACCGCTTTGTCGGACGAACCGCCGGTTCCTGCCAGGGCATACATGTATTCGATGTTCACCTGAGATTCCTTGAACAGATAGAGAACCCGGGCCAGACTGCCGGGGATATCATCTATCTCGACCGCAACAACATCGTCAACGCGTGCCGGGAGCTGTTTTTCCATAATAACCCGTCTGGCCAGAGCAACGTCCGAGACAAGAATGCGCAGCACGCCGAATTCCAGAGTGTCACAGATGGAAAGAGATCTCAGGTTGATGCCGGCCAAGCCCAGTGCGTTAGTGGCTTCATACAACCGACCGGGAGAGTTTTCAAGAAAAACGGATAGTTGCTTCAATTTCATGGCGGTCTCCCCTGATTGTAAGGTGTTGTATGCTATCGATTAATTTTCAAGAGATTTCAGCAGAGTACGCAAGGTTGTATTGAACGGCGTTGCAATACCGGCACGTATACCATACTCAATAATTTTGCCGTTGATATAATCTATTTCCGTACGCCGACCGGCTTCAATATCCTGCAGCATTGACGGCTTATGTTTTCCGGCACTATTGATATAACTGATGCAGTCGAGATAATAGTCAGGGGGGAGAACAAACCCGTTTCCACGGGCAACAGAAATTCCTTCTTTCAGGAGGGAATCAACAAGCCTGAAAAGAATCGGATCATTGATAACGTCAAACATCGTCTTGCGAGTAACGGCACAGACCGGATTCATGCAGGAGTTGTTGATGGCTTTGCTCCACACCATATCGCGGATCTGATCGGTGTGCTCCGTGTCGAGCCCGCATTCGGTAAAAACCTTGCAGATGCCGATAGCTGCATCTCTTGAGGATGGCGTCAGCTCCTGCAGATAGTGTGGACGGTGGTGAAAAGCCTCGTGGATCTTCCCGGGGCTGAGCATGACACAGCCAAAGTTTACCACTGCCCGCATAACCGCATTTTTTCCCAGCGTTTTTGCAAGTTCCAGTTCGGTATCAATCCCGTTCTGCCAACTGACAACGTAACGCCCTTCTCCGACAAAACCTTCCAAAGCGGAGGCAATCATAGGCAATGCGGTCGCTTTTACTGTTACAATAATTACGTCAGGCGGGTCTTTAACCAGATCATCAACCCGGGTAGTTACCCGGTGAACTCTGGCCTGAAAAGTGTCACAACCTTCAATTGAAATGCCGGGATCGAGGGCCGGTTCCAGAAGAGCAGGAATAACATCGCACAGGGTGACCTCATAGCCCCCCCTCGAAAGAAATGCTGCGACGATTCCACCTACCGGACCTGCACCGATAACCGCAAACTTTTTTGGTTTATACACGTTTTTCTTCATTGGGGACCCTTTCAAAACGCACGACTCATCTAAGCCTGGGTTTCCAGGATACCAAAGGCAGCGGCATCAAGAAGCTGTATCCCGTTTTTCTGCATGATGTCGATTGCCAGGTCATTTTCGTTGAACCGGAACACCATTACTGCACTTCCCTGCGTTGCACCCGCTACCGCATACATATATTCAACGTTTACTTTGGTTCCAAGAAAAAGCTTGAGGATTCCGGCAAGACTGCCCGGACTGTCCTGAATTTCGACGGCGATGACTTCGTCAACCCTGGCGGGAAACAAACTGTTCATTATGACCCCGCGGGCTTTCGCCAGATCCGAGACAAGAATTCTCAGAACGCCGAAATCGTGGGAGGTATCCGAAATACAATGAGCCCTCAGATTTATTCCCGCATCTCCAAGCGCTTGCGTAACTTCATACAAACGACCGGGGGCATTTTCAAGAAAAATGGACAACTGCTTTAACTTCATGCGGAACCTCCGTAAAATTTAAAAAAGGGTACGAAGGAGCAAACCACTCCTTCACCGGGCAGGTGTTATGCCGCGGCTCCACCCTTAAGTGCCCTCAGATTGACATCAATTCCCTTCTCTTTTGAAACCGCCCTGACGACCCCCTCTACAACCTCCGCATTGATCGGCAGTTTTTTCATTACTGCACCCACCATGACCATATTAACGGCTTTTGCATTACCGGCCTCCTTGGCGACAGCAAGGGCATTAATGCCGCGCGCATCGGGACAGGCCTGCGTAATCTGCTCCTCAACGTCGGTCGGATAGACCGCCAGTCCGGTGGCAACGGTGCTCGGATTTATCGTGACCTTGTTGTAGACCAGCATACCGCCCGGCTTGAGATAGTGGACATACCTCAGTGCTTCGAGTGGTTCGAAGGAGATCAGAATATCTGCGGTTCCCGGTATCACTACGGGCGAGAACACCTCTTCGCCGATACGGACGAATGAGATGACGCTCCCCCCCCGCTGAGCCATACCGTGAACTTCATTCTGCTTTACATCCATCCCGCTGGCAAGGGCACTTTCGGCAAGAACCTTGGAAGCGAGTAAAACTCCCTGGCCGCCAACACCGGCAATAACAATATTGAAAATATCCATTATGTTCCTCCTGGTCCTGATAAACAGGATAAGTGCGTTAACGAAGGTATTTTCTGCTTGAAAAATGCAGAAAACACTTTCTAGCTTACTAATTATCGTGCTACGGCGATTGCATCAAATTTACAGAGCTGCGCACAGACACCACAGCCGTCACAAATGTTCGGATCAATCTGAACCTTCTGTTTTTTACCCTCAGCCGGCGGCAACAGCCCCAGCGACACGCACGCGGCCTTCAGACAGGCACGGCAGCCGGTACATTTTTCCTGATCCACGGTGAGTACCGGACTTTTTATCCGGTAACGGAGAATGCAGGGATTTTTATCGATCAGCACGTACGGGCCTGGTGTTTCGAGGCCTTTTTTGATGGCAGCTTCGGTCGCTTCAAGGTTGTATGCATCCAGTTCGGCAACATTTTCTATCCCGAGCGCCTTGACAAGAGTTACCATATCAACTTGATGGGCCGGCTGCCCCTGGAGATCACGCCCGGAACCGGGATTCTCCTGACCTCCTGTCATGCCGGTGGTGCGATTATCCATAATAATAACCAGCGCATTGCCCTTGTTGTAGGCCAGACTGAGCAACCCGGTCATCCCTGAGTGGAAGAAGGTTGAATCGCCGATGACCGCCACTGGCTTCTCCGTTCTTCCGGCAATCTCGTTGACCTTGGCCATGCCATGTGCGGCGCTGATGCTTGCTCCCATACAGATTGTGGTATGCATAGCGCTCATGGGAGGGAGAGCTCCAAGCGTATAACAGCCGATGTCGCCCGACACGAAGACCTTGAGCTTGCTCAGGATTGTGAAGAGTCCGCGGTGAGCGCAGCCGGGACAGAAGATGGGGGGGCGCTGCGGTAGAGCCGCGATGGGGGCAGTCCCCTCTGCAGGAGGATCACCGGCGGCTGCCCGGATAATGTCGGCGTTGACTTCACCGCAGAGCGGAATTTTATTCTTGCCGATATCGACCCTGATGCCCTTGGCGCGGATCTGCTCTTCGAAAATTGCATCCAGCTCCTCAACGATCATCAACCGGCCGACCTGACCGGCAAACTCGCGGATTTTCCGTTCCGGAAGCGGGTGCACCAGACCAAGCTTGAGAATCGAGGCATTCGGATACGCCTCCTTGACATGCTGATAGGCAACGCCTGAAGTGATGATGCCAAGCTCTGTGTCCCCCATTTCAATACGGTTCAGAGGAGTGGTCTCGGCAAACTCCTGAAGCTTGAGGAGTCGCGCCTCAATTTCCACATGCTTGATCTTGCCGTAATTGGGAAGCATGACATACTTCGGCACATCCTTGACCCACGGACCGATCTTCGGCGCAATCTTTTCCTTCCGTTCGACAACCCCCTTGGCATGCGAAATACGGGTGGTAGTCCGAAGCATGACCGGAGTATCAAACTGTTCGGATATTTCAAAACCGTCCCTGACGTAGTCATACGCTTCCTGAGAGTTTGCCGGATCGAGCATCGGAATTTTGGCAAATTTGGCATAATTGCGGCTGTCCTGCTCGTTCTGCGAGGAGTGCATGCCGGGATCGTCGGCAACCATCAGGATCAGACCGGCATTCACACCGGTGTGGTTGAGGGTCAGCAGTGCATCGGCGGCAACGTTGACTCCGACATGCTTCATGGTGGCGAGAGTTCTTCCTCCCGCGATTGAGGCGCCGATGGCCGATTCCAGGGCAACCTTCTCGTTGGGGGCCCATTCGCAGTAGACCTTACCCAGACGGGCCACCTCTTCCAGTGTCTCGGTGCTCGGCGTTCCCGGGTAACCGGAGGCAAAAACTCCGCCCGAATCACCAAAACTCAAGGCGATTGCCTCATTTCCGGAAATAATTTTTTTCATGTATGCATTCCCTCCCTTGTCTGTTGTAAGTTTCGTGAGCAGGTCATTTCGGCCGGTTATCGATGATCCGCTTTGCTTTCCCTTCACTGCGCGGAATCGTTCCGGGCGGAACCAGCGTCACCTTGACCGTAATACCGATGATATCCTTGATGTCCCGTACAAGATTCTGGGTTTTTTCCCTCGCCGCAATTACGTCGCTGACGATATCGTGCTCGCCCCCCTTAAGAACATCAGCAGCGGCTTTTGCCATAAATTCTTCAGTAACTTCGATTCTGATTTCGACCTCATCCAGCGTCCCTTTACGCTCAACCACAACCAGGTAGTGCGGCGAGACTCCATGACGTTTTAATATGATTGACTCTATTTGGGAAGGGAAGAAATTAACCCCCCTGATAATAAGCAGGTCGTCCGTACGCCCGGTCAGTTTTTTCATCCTGATCAGGGTGCGGCCACAGATACAGGGTTCAGGGTCAAGACTGGTGATATCTCTGGTGCGATAGCGGAGCAGCGGTTGACCTTCGTTGGCAATGTTGGTGAAAACCAGCTCCCCCTCGGCGCCGTGAGGAAGCACCTCGCCACTGACAGAATCAATAATCTCGGGGTAGAAGTAGTCTTCATTGACGTGAAGGCCGTTACGGGCCTCGTGGCACTCACAGGCAACACCAGGGCCGATGATTTCGGAGAGTCCATAGATATCGCAGGCTTTGAGTCCGAATCCTTCCTGGATTTTTTCGCGCATAGATTCGGTCCAGAACTCGGCGCCCAACACGGCGGTGCGAAGCTTGAGTTTCCTGAAATCAACCCCCATATCAACCCCGATTTCGTGAATGTGCATCAGAAAAGAGGGGGTGACCGTGAGGGCGGTGGTTCCGAAATCCTGCATCAACATAATCTGCTTCTGAGTGTTGCCGCCGGAGATCGGAATTACCGATGCTCCGATACGAATTCCCCCGTAGTGTGCTCCCAAACCTCCGGTAAAAAGACCGTACCCGTAAATGTTCTGCAGAACATCCTGTTTGCCTATACCGGATCCGGTCAGAGCCCTGGCCATGACTTCTGACCAGATCTCGATATCGTTGCGGGTATACCCGACGACAATCGGTTTTCCGGTGGTTCCTGAGGTCGCGTGATATTCAACGATATTCTCCTGGGATGCGGTAAAAAGATCAAACGGGTAGTTATCCCGAAGGTCGTCCTTGACGGTGAAGGGAAGCCGCCTGATGTCATCCAATGACTTGATGTCGGAAGGCTTAACTCCCGCAGCTTCAAGTCTCTTTTTATACACCGGATTCTTTTCGTACACATAGCTGACTGTTTTTTGAAGCCTGCCAAGCTGAATACTCTGCATTTCGCTGCGGCTACATGTCTCAACCTTGTTCCAAATCATGGTCGCACCCCCATCTATCAGTTTGATATCAGTTTCTACTCAAAGGATTCATCCATAAACCTTTAAAAACACTTGAAACACGGAGCAACAGAGCAACGGAGAAAAACTGGGAATAGTCTTTTGAATAGAACTCTTTTAGAGCGGCTCTATTAGTAAGTCATAGTTTTCTGCAAGACCTTGATTTCTCTGTTGCTCCGTTGCTCTGTGTTATTCAAGCCGCTGATGTCATTACAGGTAATGCAGTTCCCTTGCCTGCCGGGAAATATCCTCCCGAAAACGGGGATCAGCAATGTTGATGAGCGCCTGCGTCCGCTGGCGGACGGTCTTGCCGTACAATTCCGCAACGCCGAACTCCGTGACCACAAAATGAACATGGTTGCGGCTGGTCACCACACCCGCACCCTGCTTCAGCATAGGCACTATTTTACTGATAACAGTCCCGTCACGCAACTCTGCCGAACTCGGCATGGCAATAATCGGTACGCCCCCTTTGGAGCGGGATGCGCCATAAATGAAGTCCAGCTGCCCCCCGACGGACGAATACATCTTCGGACCGATACTATCGGCGCAGACCTGGCCGGTCAGATCCACTTCGAGAGCGGAGTTGATCGCCACCATACGGTCGTTCTGTGCAACAACGAACGGATCGTTGACATACTCGGTGCGGTGCAGTTCAACAAGCGGATTATTATCCACCCAGTCATAGAGACGTTTTGTGCCGAGAAGAAATCCGGCCACTATTTTCCCGTGATGGATGCTTTTTCGCGCATTCGTCAATACTCCCGCCTCCACCAGATCGATCACCCCGTCGGAAATCAGTTCGGAATGGATTCCCAGATCTTTCTTGCCCAGCAGGTACTTGAGCACCGCATTAGGAATGGCTCCGATCCCCAGCTGCATGGTAGCGCCATCCGGGATCAGTCCGGCAATATGAGCCGCGATCCGCTCGACCACATCCTTGTCAACATCGTCACTCATGGCCATTTCTGTCAACGGACAATTCAGCGGTACAATATGGTGCATCCGATCGACGTGCATCAACGTATCGCCCAGTGTGCGCGGCATCTGCTCGTTAACCTGGGCGACAACAATTCTGGCGACTTCTGCTGCTGAGATAGTGAGACCGGATTCTGCCCCCATCGAGCAGAATCCATGCTGGTCAGGCGGCGAGACATGGATAAAGGCGACATCAAGCGGCAGATGCCCGTTTTTGAAGAGCAGCGGGAACTCGGACAGCATAACAGGGGTAAAATCGGCACGTCCCTCATTTACCGCCTTCCGGACGTTGGCGCTGATAAACATCGAGTTGATACGCAGATGTCCTTCCATAGCGGGAGAAACGTAGTCAGAGGGACAGATCGCCAGCGGATGGCAGATCTCGACGTTTTCCAGCTCCGGAGCCCGCTTCACCAGTTCCGCCAGCAGTTGCAGCGGTACCGAGGCGTTGCCGGTCAGAAACATCCGATCGCCCGACCTGACCGCCTTAACGGCTTCCTCAGCTGTTGTCATTCGTGACTGATACCGCTCGTGCCAGTTCAACATAGTTTCACCTTTATAATGTAGTGGTGTTACTTGAACTCAGATCCTGATCCTGCCGTCGACTGCAAACACGCCATTTTTAAAAGCCATGATCGGATTCATATCCATCTCCTGAATCATCGGAATATCTGTCAATAGCTGCGATACCCGTTGAATCAGGTTTATGACCTCACCTTTGTCGATCCCCTTCTCGCCTCGCACACCGTCCAGAATGGCAGCGGTCTTGATCGAAGCCAGCATTTCTTCGGCTTCCACTCTGGTAACCGGAGCAATTTTAAAGACAACATCCTTCAGGGCTTCAACATATATGCCACCCAGACCGAACATCACCAGATGCCCCAATTCCCGTTCTGCAGCGGCCCCGATGATCAACTCGCGCCCACCCGGCAGGAACTTCTGTACGAAAAACTTCAATGCGCCAAATTTTCCTAGTCGGCTTTGCATATCTCCAACAGCGGTAAAAACTGCGTCAGCATCCTTGAGATTGACAGCCACCCCCCCCATGTCGCTCTTGTGATCGATCTCTTCACAGTCCACCTTGACTACGACGGGGAAACCGATCCTCCCGGCGGCAGCAACAGCCTCATCAGCGTTATTCACGACGCTCCAGCTGGCAACTGGGATACCATATGCTTCGAAAACAGTATAGACGTCAGTAGCGGAAAGGACGCTGCGCCCCTCTGCCTGTGCCTGTTCAATGATCGAAAGCGCCTTCGCTCTGTCGACTCCGGAAAAATTCTCTGCCTGTCCGATGTCGCGCTGTTTGACCCTACCGTAAGCGGCCAAGGCCCCCAGTGCCTTGGCGGCATCAGTCGGGTTGGCGTAAATCGGTACCTTTCCCGCCTTGAGGATGTCTCTGGTTTTCTGAAACCGTTCCAGAGCGAGGTTAGTCATAAAGTTACAAACTATCGGCTTTTTGCTCAGCCGGTTAACGGCCACAATTTCATGGGCAACGGCATCAGTGTCGGTGAACGGCGCAGTAACAAAATTTATAAAGATACTGTCAACAAGTTCTTCATCCATCATGACATCCATGGCAGCCCGGAATTGCGGCCCTCCCGCCGTCGCTACCACATCGATCGGATTTTCGAGCGCTGCCTCCGGAAACTGGGTCTCTTTAAGTCGCGCAATTGATTTTTCGGAGAGCTTCGGCACATCCAGCCCGCAGGAGACCAGAACATCGGTGGCAATAACCGCCGGACCTCCGGTATTAGTGATAACCCCGACCCGGTTGCCGGCCGGAATCGGCTGGGATGAAAAGGCCATGGCAGCCCGAACCATCTCACCTTCATCGGTAAAGGGAAGTATACCTATTTTTTCAAAGATCAGTTCGGTAGCGATATCGACGCCTGCCAGAGAACCGGTGTGTGAAGAGGCCGCTTTGGCCCCCTGCAGAGTACGCCCGGCCTTCATGGCCAGAATCGGCTTTTTGGCAGACACGTCACGGGCTGTTTCGAGAAATTCGCGCGGATTGGAAAAACCCTCCGTATAAAGGATAATGGCTCTGGTTTCCTCGTCATCACCGTAGTAACGGATTATTTCCGGAATGGATACATCGCAGGCATTGCCGTTAGAGGCATACAACCGCTGGCCGATGCCGAGATCATCAAGCGCCTGCATGATCAGGGCGCCGACTCCGCCGCTGAGTGCTACCACCGAGATGTGGCCCGGTTCCGGATAGGTGAAGGTGAAGTTGCAGTACGCCTTCAGTGCAGGATCGCTGTTGATAATCCCCTGGCAGTTCGGTCCGAACAGACGGACTCCGTACTCCCGGGCATTGGCGAGAAATTCCTGTTGGAGGCGCTCACCCTCTTCGCCCATTTCACTGAACCCGGCCGAGTTGATGATAACCGCTTTGATCCCCTTCTGTCCGCATTCGACAATCGCCTGCGGAACCATCGGAGCCGGAATGATGATATGAGCAAGATCAACCTCCCCGGGTACGTCAGCCAGTGAAGCGTAGGCTTTAATGCCACGCACTTCGGGGGCGGACGGGTTAATCGGATAGATCGGGCCGGTATATCCGTAGGTCTGCAGATTTTTTATGATGACGTTACCGATGGAGAGCTCTTTGGTAGAGGCGCCCACAATCGCAATCGCCCGCGGCTTGAACAGTGAATCCAGCATGTTATTTCCCCTCCTCAAGCTGTTCGATGAAAGCTTCTATATTGGTTTTGGTCTGTTCGTCGGAAATGCAGCGCAGATCGTTCAGGTCCCCGGAGATCACCAGACTGGGGATACCGGTTTCGGCCTCGATTCTCTGCGGCATGCCGTAACGGTTGTTCGAGTTATACGGGCAGGTTTTAGCGTCGTGATAGATTATGCCGTCAATATTAAACTTACTCAGCATCTCCTTGATATACCCCCCCTTATACTCATCAGAGCGGACGATGAAGAGTTCAAGGTAGGCTTTGGCCATGCTCCTGATCGGATCACTACCGTCAAAAGAGGGAAAAATCCAGCTGCTGCAGTAGGTGGACGCGATCACCGTGGCATGAAAACCGGAAAACAGTTCCGAATGCTGACGAAGCCGTCCCCATACCGGCATTCCTTCCCAATAGATCCTGACGGATTCGCCATCGACCGCACCGACCCCGTCGGCTATTCTCTGCTCCAGTTCGGCCAGCAACAGGGTGTAGTACTCCACCGCTTCACGGGTTCCGCGCAATACAACCGCCGGCCCCATGTGAATGGTTCCGTCAAAGAAGGTCAGCGGAGCGGGAGAAACGGTCGCCGTTTCCAGGACTTTCTTCCAGAGTTCGGTGCATTCACGGGAAAGCGAAACAACCTCTTGCAGTCGCCCCATGTCAAGCGTAGTGCCGGATATTTTTTCCAGAGTCGGTATCAGCGCTTCAATCTGTTTGGCGACATCGGTAATATGGGCTTCGGTAACTTCATTGACATTTTTCGGAGAGGTGATGCCGAGCGCCGGCACACCCAGCTCTTTTGCATACCAGGCGAACCAGTCCTGCACATCGCGGCACTGATTGGTGTTATACACCAAGACATCCGGCCGGGGTACCGACTCGATACCGGGATAGGCTTTGGCAAGGGGGGTAAAACCTTTCAGGTAGGCACCGATGTCGGCCGTCAGGTAGGAGCAGATATCGGGAGAATAGCCGATGGCGTTTGCTTCGGGAATCAGATCGGTGGACGTGCGGGTTGCGCCAAGCATGGCGGCATGATTTTCCGGAAAGTGCACGGCGAATCCCAGCGCACGGAGCAGCTCAGCAGGTCCGACGCTGGTGCACCAGGCGACTTTTCGGCTGCTGCTTTTCGCGGCGGCGTCAAGGTCATAAAAATAATCCGACATGAGGTTGTTCATCTGGTCGGTGGCCTGAATTTTTCTTCTGACAGTTTTCTTTTCTTCTGACATGATTCTTCCTCCGGGATAAGATCCTCCGTACCGTCACGGCAGAGGAGGCTCTTCCGTTTCTTCCTGCGGTTCTTTTTCATCCCGTGCGTACAGTGCGGCTCCGACGGCCCCGGCAAGTTGCGGCAGTTCCGGAAGCAGAACCGGCCGACCGATCATATCCTCAGCCATCTGCACGATATAGGGATTGTTTGCAATAACGCCGCCCGTCATAACCACTCGATCGGTCAATGAATCCATCTCCAGAACTCTCTTGATGACCGAGTAAAAGATACCTTTGACGATATCTGCGACCGGTTTGCCGTTGCGGATGCTTTCCAGCACCTCGGTGGCGGAGAAAACCGTGCAGTAACTACCCAGCTTGATCATGTTTTCAGACCGGCGGGCCAGTTCGTTCATCTCTTCCAGCGGAATGTCGAGGCGCTGGGACATCTCTTCAAGAAACGCTCCTGTGCCGGCCGCACATTTGCGATTCATCTTGAAACTGCTCCGGTTGCCGGACTCGCCCAGCTTGATGATCTTGTTATCCTGTCCGCCGATATCGATAATCGTAATCGCGCCGGGGAAATAATGATGGCACCCCTTGGCAAGACAGCCGATCTCTGTTTTGCTCGTTTCAGTGACAAAGGCGACATTTGCGCGACCGTAGCCGGTGGAAACAGCCCTGACGATATCAGTGCGGTTGGCTCCCGCCATCTGCAGAGCTCCTTCAAGACATACGGCAGCAGTGGCGGTAAAATCGGTCCCGGACTTTTTGACGGCATGACCAAGCAAAACACCGGCGCGATTAATGACCGCTACCTTTGTGCGTGATGCTCCCATATCAAGTCCGACAAAAACGGGGTGTGCCATGGCAGTTTCCTTTTGAGATAAATCAACAAATTACCGGACGCTTTACAACAGCTTCGATCAATGCAATGCGCCCTTCTTCAAGATTCAGCACCTGATTGTGCGCCATCGACCGGAAGTCCGGACCTAAAAGCAACTGAAGTCCGAATGACGGGAGTCCTTCACTGCGAATCTTTTCCTTCAGGTGACTGAACCATGAACAACCGGATTCAGTAACGTCGCGCCAGACCTGCACTTCAAACCCGCTCTCCGTGAGCAGATCAAGCAACTGCTGCGGAGCAAGAAGGAAACTTGTTGCAGGTTCCCGCGCCCAGGGAACCGGAAAATGAATCTCGCCGCCCGGGCCGGCAAGAATATCGTACAGTGCGAGCCGCCCGCCAGGCTTCAAAACCCGCCGGATTTCACCGTAAAGGCGGGATTTATCCGGAATATTCATTGCAGTGTGCTGGGTCCAGACAATATCAAAAGAACTGTCCGGAAACGGCATGCTGATTGCGTTGCCCTGCTGAAAAGAAACCAGATGGTCAAGAGCGAGGCGCCGGGTGAGGTCGGCGGCAACCCGGCAATAATCCCCACTCAGATCGAGCCCGGTGACGCAGCAGCCGAAGGTATTCGCGAGATACCGCGCCGCGCCGCCCAGTCCGCAGCCGACATCCAGAATCTGCATATTTTTGTCAGGGCCGAGATCCCGGGCCAGGTCGATGGTGGCATTCCGGCCACGGATATGAAACTGGTCAATCGGCGCAAGATCCTCGAATGTGAGTCGTTCAGGATCTTTACCGGCAGCAGCCAATGCATTCAGAATCGTGCTGTCCAGATCACGCTGAGCGTAGTGATCATGGACTTTATCGGCAGGAGTGTCGGTTGGCATTATCCTGAAACATCCTGTCAATCGATAGTCAGGAGAATTTCTCCGATAGTGACGGCGGTTCCTTCCTGAATAAGGATCTGTCCGACTGTCCCGTCTCTGTCGGCAAAAATCTCGTTCTCCATCTTCATCGCCTCAAGAATCAGCAGCAGGTCACCTTCCTGAACCTTCTGTCCGGCGGCAACTTCGATTTTCCAGACATTGCCGGCCAGCGGTGCAGCAATCCCGTTTTTCGGGGCACTACCGGCAACTGCTGCCGGCGAAGCTGAAACCGCAACGGACTGAGCCGCTTCACCCACTAAAGTGACGAGCGGCTGACCGATGACGACCGCATTTCCCTCTTCAATATGAATCCGGCCAACGACTCCGTCTCGATCTGCAAAAATTTCGTTTTCCATTTTCATCGCTTCGAGTATCAGGAGAAGATCGCCTTCCTGGACGATCTGTCCCGGTTCGACTTCAATCTTCCAGACGTTGCCGGCCAGCGGCGAAACAATATCACTTCCTGATGAAGCAGCGGAAGAGCTTGAGCCGCACTGAACTGAAGCCGCGGCAACTGCCGCAGCGGCAGCACCGGTCGCTTTGGCAACCTGCACGACAAACGTCTGGCCGCCGCCGGTTACGGTATACGTCTCCCCGCCGCAGACGGCTGGCGCTGCAACCGCCTTGGGTTCAGCTTCTTCACCGGTCGGAACAGGCTCGAACATAGCCGGGTTTTCACGATGCTCGATGAATTTAAGACCCACCTGCTGGAAGAGCGCATAGGTCAGAACATCTTCAACCTCATGTTCACCGAGTGTAAAGCCTTTTTCAGCTGCTATGTCACGCAATTCAAGTGTGAGCTTGTCCATCTCGGCTTCAATCAGATCGGCCGGACGACAGGTAATAGGCTCAGAACCGGCAAGAACCTTCAGCTGAAGCTCTCTGTCCACCGGGGCTGACGTGGCACCATATTCTCCCTTGAGAACAGCAGCGGTCTCCTTGGTCATCGATTTGTAGCGTTCACCGGTGAGGATATTGATGACCGCCTGGCTGCCGACTATCTGCGAAGTCGGGGTAACGAGCGGAATGTAGCCGAGGTCCTTGCGGACCCGGGGTATTTCCGCCAGCACCAGATCCATCTTGTGCCCGGCGTTCTGTTCCTTCAGCTGGCTCTCCATATTGGTCAGCATACCGCCCGGAACCTGGGCCAGGATGATGCGGGCATCGATACCTTTGAGGGAACCTTCAAACTTTGCATATTTCTTGCGTACGATCGTGAAGTAGTCGGCGATCTCCTGCAGCAGCACCATATCAAGACCGGTGGGGGTGTCCGTATCATTCATGATAGCCACCAGGGCCTCGGTAGCCGAGTGGCCGTAGGTCATGCTCATTGAGGAGATGGAGGTGTCGACATTTTCAACGCCCGCTTCAATAGCCTTGATATAGGTGGCGGTGGACATGCCGGTGGTCGCATGGCACTGCATGTGGATCGGGATATCGATCGCCTTCTTGAGTTTTTTGACCAGCTCATACGCAACGTAGGGGGAAAGGAGGCCGGCCATATCCTTGATGCAGAGGGAGTGTGATCCCATATCTTCGATGCGCTTGGCCAGATCAACCCATTTCGGTATGGTGTCGACCGGACTGACCGTGTAGGACATGGTTCCCTGGGCGTGTCTGCCCTGTTTGATGACCGCCTTGACCGCTGTCTCCAGGTTGCGCGGGTCGTTCATTGCGTCAAAGACGCGGAAGACGTCAATTCCGTTGACCGCCGCCCGTTCGACGAATTTCTCTACGACATCGTCGGCATAATGGCGGTAGCCAAGAATGTTCTGTCCCCGGAACAGCATCTGCTGCGGAGTTCTCGGCATCGCCTTCTTCAGTTCCCGGAGGCGTACCCAGGGATCTTCGCCGAGGAAGCGGATGCAGGAGTCGAATGTGGCTCCACCCCACATCTCGATGGACCAGTAGCCGACCTGGTCAAGTTTGTCGCAGATCGGCAGCATGTCATCCAACCGGAGACGGGTGGCGAAGAGGGATTGATGGGCGTCCCGCAGTACGACTTCGGTGAGGCCGAGTGGTTTTTTATGCTTGCTCATCGTTAGCACCTCGTGAGAAATTTTTGGCGGTTTTATGTTTTAAAAAAACATTTGAAACACGGAGCAACAGAGCAACGGAGTAAAAACCAAGAAGACACTTTTTAAAAAACTTTTTGAAATTCAATTCTTGGTGAATGCTGTTTCCAACACTAGGTCTTGATTTCTCCGTTGCTCCGTTGCTCCGTGTTATTCTGACTGCCGTCTTTGGTTTTTTGCGTTACCCCTTGATGATCCTCGGCAACAGCATCTGGTGTACCGGGGTGATCGACCGCGGATTCTGGTAATTGGCTCCGGTAAAGGCCTGAATGTACCGGCGCAGATCAGGCAGATTCACAATCTCATCGACAAAACCGCTCTTACCGCAGTATGCCGGACGGGATTTGTCCTGATAGTCCGTGATCATCTGGTTCATCTTGTCCAGCACAGGGGTGAGATCATTGCCCGCTTCGTCCTCTTTGACCAGACGCCGTGCATAGGATGCAGCGGCAGCGGTTTCGCCATGCATGACGTAGATCTCGGTCAGCGGCGTACCGAGCGTAAAGGCATTGTTGTTGTTGGCCTGAGGACCGCACATGATGTAGTGGGCGGCAGCGGTTCCCTTGCGGAGGACGACGCACATCATGGAGAGTTCGGTCTGTTCGATGGAGTAGACCAGAGACTGACCAAGAGCCAGCAATTCCGCTTCCTCGGCCAGATCACCGACATCGATGCCGGTGGTATCCTGCATCCAGACGATCGGCAGGTTATCGCGGCCGCAGAGGGTGACAAACTCGGCCTGCTTGATGAGCCCCTCACGGTAATGTTTCCCCCCCACGGCGGGATAGGCCCCCTTGGCGTATTTAGGATAGTCGGAGAACACACCCTGACGGTTGCCGATAAACGCAACGGGGAAACCGTCGATCTTGGCTATGCCGGCATAGACCTCGCGGCCGTACTCGGGACGATATTCCATGAATTCGCTGTTGTCGGTGATGCGTGCCAGAATCTGTACGGCATCGTAGGGGCGTTTCTGGTTGGCAGGGAGGATCATGTTAAGGTCCTCCCCCGGAAACTTCGGCTGGGCGGGAGCGGCGACCCGGAACATAGTCGGGTCGTAGGCCGGCATCATCCGCATATAATCCTTGATGCCGTCCAGCACACCCTGTTCGGTGTCGTGGACTTCACGGAAATAGGCGGTCTGATCGAAATGGGTTTCCACCCGGCCGGGATCTTTTGCCTTGAAGTTTTTGGTGGCGCTGATAAGCGCCTGAGCGGCTTCGACGTCGATATGCCCTTTGGGATTCATCCCTCCGACGATACCGGCCCCGCCGACGGCGATGTTCGCCCCCTCGTGTGCGATCAGAATCGTGGGGCTGATGCCCTGATACCCGCCCCCGGCGGGGTTGGTGCCATAGATGCCGTTGAGGATCGGAATCCCGAGGTGATTAAGGTCGGCATGACGGTAGAACGGGGCGCCGCTGGAGCGTCGTCCGGCGTACACGGTCTCCTGCTCCATCAGCTTGACGCCGCTGCAGTTGGTCAGCCAGACGAGGGGCACATTGAGCCGTTTCGCCATGTCAGTGACCATGAGGATATTTTCGGATTGTCCGGCGATCCAGGCACCTGCCATGACCTTGTTGTCAAAGCCGATGACCACCGCCCACTTCCCCTGTATTTTGCCGATACCGTTAACAACTCCGGTACACCCTTCTTCATTGTCGCGCGGGTTATAGAGCGTATGCAGCGGAGACCAGGTGCCGGGGTCGATCAGATAATCGAGGCGGTCGTAGATCGTCATCCCTCCCCGCTCATGAATCTTCTTGGCGGGAATGCCGGCATTTTTGACCCTTTCAACTTCCCGGGCAAGAATCCGCTCCTGTTCACGGACAAGTTCGATATTTTCCTGTGCGCGGCGGATTTCTCCTTCGTTCAGAGCCTTACCGATATCGGCCATTTTTTCGAAATACGGGCGCAGTGGTGTCTGTTTGCGTGACATTACGGTCTCCTTATTATTTGTAGACAAGTAATCCAAAAAGCAGTTCACCACGGAGGCACGGAGATAAAAAAACTGGATACTTACAATCTAATAGGTCGATTCTGGCATTAACCTATTTGGTATAAGCAAAAAGAGATAATTATTTCAATGACTTCCTCTGTGTCTCCGTGCCTCCGTGGTGGAAATGCTGTTTTCAGGTTTATCGATTCGCCACATCGCCCATCGCGAATCCGGCAATGATGGTCTTCTGGATGTTGCTGGTCCCCTCGACGGTGCGCAGGGACATGGAGTCGCGCAGGATCCGCTCTGCCGGGTATTCGGTGGAAAAACCGTAGCTGCCGAAGATTTTCATCGTGTCGCTGGCGGCCTTTACTGCCGCTTCAGAGGCAAACAGCTTGGCCATGGATGTCTGGAACTGGTTGGGAAGCCCCTGATCTTTCAGCCAGGCGGCCTGATAGACAAGCAGGCGTGCGGCCTCATGCTCGGCAACCATTTCGGCGATCTGAGCCTGAATCATCTGATAGGAACCGATCTTCTTGCCGAACTGGAACCGCTCGTTTGCGTATCCGATGGATGCTTCGACGGCGGCACCTCCTATGCCGAGTGCTCCTGCAGCGCAGCTGATCCGGGTGTTGTTCAGCTGCCACATGCAGATCTGGAATCCCTGGCCGACTTCACCGAGGATCGAGTCTTTCGGTATTTTTGCCTGGCTGAATGAGATCTCGCCGGTCGGGGCGCAGTGCAGTCCGAGTTTCGTCTCAATCGGTGCGGTGACGATCCCGTCATTCCCCTTCAGATTAACAACGAAGCAGGTCATCCCCTTGTACTTTTTGCTTTTGTCCGTCATCGCATATACCAGGCCGTAATCACCCAGATGAGCGTTGGATATCCACATCTTCTGACCGTTCAGTTCCCAGTGATCGCCGCAATCTGTGGCGGTAGTCCCCATACTGACAACGTCCGATCCTGAGTTCGGCTCGGTAATGGCGAAGAAACCGTATGACTCGGCGCTGACCCAGGCAGGGATGTAGCGTTCCTTCTGCTCTCTGGTGCCGAACTGGTTTACCGTGAGGGAAGGACCGATGTTCTGCATGTTGAGCGGAAGGCGGGATGAGCCGCTTACCATGGCGAGCTGTTCGGCAATAATGACAGACTCCAGAAAGCCGCAGCCGTTGCCGCCGTACTCTTCGGGCAGGGCACAGCCGAAAAATCCGAGATCGGCCATTTTTTTCACGAGTTCGGGACGAAACCGGTGATTAGCCTCATCATCCTTGAGAGTAGGCAGGATCTCTTTCTGTGCAAAATCTCTCGCCATATCCTGCATCATCTTCTGCTCGTCGGTCAGTCCGAAATTCATACGGTATCTCCTTCTATTGTTTTTTCACCCTTTAACCTTAACCTTAATCTTAACCTTCAACCTTTGACACCCGGCATGAGGCTCTCGATCAATTCTTCCGTCCAGGGCACCCCTTTAGCCAGACCCTGTCGCAGTTTAACGAAGTCGATTTCGCGACCGGTCTCCTTGGTCCCTTCATTAAAGGCGCGGAAGCCGGTACGGGCCTCGTTCATCATGTTGAGAGCCAGCCAGGCGCGTGAATTTTCCTTATTCTTGTTCCAGGCGTCCAGCTTCGGTTTGCGCAGCTCTTCAAGGCTTTTGGTCATACATTCCGGGAAGGTGTCGAGCAGTTTGGAACAGAGCGCCTCAACCTTTTCGTCCAGCATGCTCAGGTCGACCGTTCCTTCCTTGAGCAGGGCGGCACCTTCCTTGAAGGCTGCACCGCTCTTGAATTCGCCGTGCACAATACGTCCGTATTCGTCCAGCATCCGGTCGGTAACCACAGTCGGATTGGCAACAAAGGCACCATTGATTTTGAGGGAGGGAACAACATCGGCGATAATACCGAGCCGGTTGGCTTTATGGGCCGAGAACGGCTCGCAGAGCGTGCCGGACACCATGGCCTGTTCACAGCCGATCATGACCGGCAGGAAGTCGGTGGCGCCACCGATAGCTGCGGAACCATGCTTGGGGCCGGCCTGACCGAAGTTGGCCAGATCCTGTGCGATGGTAAAGTCGCAGGCCATGCCGATCTCCTGACCGCCGCCGATGCGCATGCCGTTGACGCGGCAGACAACCGGTTTGTCGCAGCCGAGGATGGCGGAGACCATATCGTTGAACAGCCGCATGTACTGGCGGTATTCCTGCGGATTTCCGGCATAATACTCGGCGTATTCCTTGGTATTGCCGCCGGTACAGAACGCTTTGTCGCCAACGGCAGTGAAGACGACTGCATTGACTTCGCGATCAACCGAAGCGCGGCGGAAGGCCAGGATGGTGGCCTTGACCATGTCGGTGGTATAGGAGTTGTACTGTTTGGGATTGTTGAGAATGATCCAGGCGTTGTAGAGTCCTTCGGCGATACTGCCGTCGCGCCGTTTGGCCGGGCGTTTTTCATACAGGACCATGCCGTCGCAGAGACTTTCGATCTCACGGTCGATCAGGTTGTGGTCGATCAGGTGCGCAGGGGCGGTTCGGGAAATGATTTCGTCTGGTGTAGCCATGAAGTTCCTCCTTATGCTTTCCGATAGGTAGTGAAACAGCGGTGGATCAAAATAGATGCAGTGAATGACGATTTGATAAACGGTAAAAACAAACAATATTTTTATTCATGCAAACAAGTACCTCAATACCGATTTATATGTCAAGGGAAATGTAGGGGATGATCAACCAATTTTATGCGGGTTGTTGGTAGAGGGGATACTATGAAATTACCGTTTGTAACGCCACAATTTGCCAGCGTGTAGCGCACTGTAATTATTATGAAAAAAGATTAAAAGTTTCTTGACAACAAAAATAGAACAGAGTTAAGTGGCAAATGGGTTGAAAGTCGTCCTGGGAATTATATAGGAACCTGGGGCACAGTGTGATCTGCCTGTTTAACAAGGTAAATTAAATCCAGTGAACAAAATTACTGGAAGTCAGGTGAATCTATAAATTGAATTATTTCGCCGGCACATTGATGGGTACAGACTTGGCAAAGCATATAATATTGGATGCTTCCAAGAAGAACAAAACAAGTGAAAGCATCTAATATTAGATGCTACGCCGGCATCTAATATTGGATGCCGGCATATAGTATTAGATACCAGCATATAATATTAGATACTCAGTCTAACCGGTGATTTACGAGTTATACAATAAGAAATTAAACCCAGAACAACCTACGAAAAAACGGAGGTACTGCATGCAGTCTGAGAAGCCACGAACGGTAGCGGAGCTTGAACTTGAAAACGCGCATCTGAAAGCGAAGATACTTGCACTTGAGTCGGAGGTATTTGAGCTTCAGACGGAGCTTGCGGTTCTCAAAGCGGAGCCGGAGTTTTCTGCGGGATTCGATGAGAGTTTGAAAAATATTAGTGTTCATAAATAACCTCGTAGAAGGAGAAATTATGGGTCTCTATCAACAACCCGGTTACAAAAGACTTGCTATCACAATCCCTATTGTCGTGTTTGTCGGTGCTCTCATAACTATGGGATTCCTTGAAGAAACTTTCGGTGCTTCATGTGCTGTATCTGTAGTATTTTCCATACTCTCCTACGCTGTGACTCGCCTCGTGTACTGGATAATTGACGGATTCAAGAGTCATAAATGATGGATGCGATTACCGAGTGGTTTAAAAAGCATATCCTTGAGTGGGTTAAAGAGTACCCTAAATATTTTCTTCCATTTGGGCTCTTCTCTGCTCTCTGCCTCTTTCTTCCTGATAAAGTGCTGGTTGATGTTGGACTGCTCGACCTTCGGAATCAATTCAAGCCTTATCTTGGTGCCGCACTCCTGCTCTCCATGACTTTCATCGTGTCGTCTGGACTTCTCAAAGCCTTCGAATGGGCAAGGGACAAATACCTCGAATGGGCTTACAAACGAAGAGTAATCAAACGGCTTAAACAAATTACCAAAGAAGAAGCGGACATTCTCATCAGTTACGTCAAGGATAAGACTTATACGAGATCCCTCGACTACATGAATGGAGTCGTTAAAGGGCTTGTTATCAACGATATTATCTACAAAGCCACCAAATTGACTCGTACCGACCTCCTCGACTACAGCATGTTGCCTTGGGTATGGGATTATCTCAACACGCATCCAGAACTTTTCAACACTCATAAGTAACTCCTCAAGCGGAGAGGGAGATGTATAACTCCCGGCAGCACCTGTCTCCGCTTCGCTACGCAGGTGTGCCTACAAACGTTGGTCGCAGTAATGGGAAGGAGAAATTGTGAAAGTATTCGTGGCAACGGGAGATTGGGGCGGGGCACAAATTGAAGATATTCGCGCCGTGGCGAGAGACGTCATAGGACAGTTTTTAAAATATTTCCCGGACGTCAGATACCTTGGCACTCAGCACATAATCGTTCAAAAAAGCCCAGACGTATGTCCGAGGGCAATTTTTAGAGAAGAATTAACGGACCCGTTCTTTATTAACCTGAACACCATGGGTAACCTTTGGGCAAAGGTAGCGTATCAATTCGCTCATGAGTTATGTCATGTATTTTCAAATCATGACAAGCTACGAAAAGAGGGAAACCAATGGTTTCACGAGTCTCTTTGCGAGTTGGCGTCGATTTACTGCCTTTTTCAAATGTCAGAATCGTGGAAGACGTCTGCACCATACGAGCATTGGAGGGAATATGCTCCTCATCTGTCAGAATATGGCAATGAGTTTTTAAATAGACCTGAACATAAGCTGCCCGAAACACCAAGCCTCACATATTGGCTGAAAGACAATATTGAAAGACTGAAGGCGGATTCCTGTATTCGAGAGCTAAACGCAATAGTTGCCATCAAGCTCTTGCCGCTTTTCCAGGCCAAACCAAAAGGGTGGGAGTCGATTGCATACATTCCTGACTGTAGCGATATATTTGAGGAGTTTCTGAGAAAATGGCGATCAGGTGTACCCGAACACCTTTGCTCTTTTATCGAGGAGATTGCAGAAGTTTTTGAAATCAAATTATAGCTACAAGGTATTTCCCAACAAGACAGTTAGACGCCGCCCGCCAGAGAAAGAACGGGCGGGCTGGTCAACGGCCGAGCCGTTGAACCTTTGAGTTCTGGAGGAGACAATGAAAATCGAAGGAGCTAAAAAAGCGGTCAATGATCATGTTGTTGATCTTATAGACGTTTGTCCCCACTGTGGTGCCAAAGTGCACATCGTGCAGCTATGGAATGATTTTCATCAGTTTAGAAACGGTGACATTGAGTTTTATGTCGCTTTTCGCTGCAAACCATGCGGAAAGCTGCTGGTTAAAACCTGTAGATTCAGACAGAACGAATATTCTAAAGAGCAGAATCTTTCATTTAAAGGATGGGATGAAAAATTCCCTTTGTCCTTGGACGATGACTTAACGGATGAAGAAAAAGAGCATATTCCTAAAGAAATCGCAATAGACTACCAAGAGGCTCTAAAATGCATGTCTTTTGGGGCAAACCGAGCTGGATGCTCCATGTTTCGTAGAGCTCTCCAAAGTTCGCTTCTTGCTCTGGGTGCTGACCATAAACTTGATCTCATAAAACAGATTGAATCTCTAAACAATTTACCAGGGGACATAAAAGATTGGGCTCACCAAATAAGAATTTTTGGCAACTGGGGTGCGCACCCTGATAAAGACAACTTGAAAGAAGTCAGTGAAGATGATGTGAAAGAGACACATGACTTCATTTCAAAGTTTTTACTGTATATGTTCATAATGCCTGAAAAAGTTAAATTGTCGCGAACTAAAAGGGAGAACAAACTTAATAATAATGACAAACTTGGGCAATAAAGTCTGCCAGAGGTATCAGCCCTTGACACGAGACAGCTTGTAAAATGAGAGGGTCCAACCAGGCAGAAGCAGCGGCCTAAAAACCGCCGCTGTTCTCCCACACCGTTGGACACAAGAATGACAAAGGCTCAGACTTGAGTGAGTGTTCACGGCAGCTCTCAGTGCTGCAATATAAAGGAGGTTGGTAATGAGCATGAATGGGATACATGGAGAACAGG